>VGMK01000166.1 GCA_016866375.1 Bacteroidota bacterium | reverse complement strand
ATATTAAAGATGCCAATGGTTGTATAAATACAACAACCGTGATAGTTGAAGAGGCAGCAGGAATAAATGAAAATGAAGCGCACGTTTTTAATCTTTTCCCAAATCCAAATAATGGTATTTTTGAATTGCGTATTTCTGGTTTAACTAGTGAAATAGTAAGTTTCAAATTATTTAATATAAGTGGGCAAGTTGTTTCAGAGTTTATTCTTAAACCAACAAATGGTGAGATAAAACAAACGATTGAAATGAGTCGAAGATTGTCCGCTGGAACATATTACTTAGGTATGTATCAGCAGAATTCTGCACAAATAAAACAATTTATCAAGGAATAAATAGAATTCAGCACGTTTTGAAAAGAGCTGCCAAAGGCAGCTTTTTTTATTTCATGAGATTACATTTAATCGAATTTGGATTACTGTCCCCATTGAACAGGAGATGTCAATTTATTTTAGGAATCCCGTGATAATGCATTTCGCAATAAAATAACTGGGTATTCTTTTTATTTCACCATACAACTCTTTGAAGTTTCTGCTTTTTGAAATCATCTTGTAAAATCAAGGAACGATAAACCTATACAAAGCCATAGTAAAACATGAGTATTATTATCAGTCTAGTAAAATAGATAACATGTTGTAATAGGTTGGATAAATTTTGAATCAAAAAAAGAGGTGCCTTATGACACCTCTTGTGATTTACTAAAAATCCATAAATATTACTTCTTAACAGTGATTTTCTTGGTAAAGTCTACCAATAAAGGTGTCGCAATCATTAATGAAGAATAAGTTCCCACAACGATTCCCACAAGTAAAGCAAATATAAATCCTTTAATAGCCGAGCCTCCAAAGAAGAATATGATGATCAAAACAATAATTGTTGTAAATGAGGTATTTAACGTTCTAGATAAGGTCGAATTTAATGCCCCATTAATTTCCCCTTTAAAATCTGCATCTTTTTTCCAGGATAAATTTTCTCTAATTCTATCGAAAACCACCACGGTGTCGTTTATTGAATACCCCACCACCGTTAGTAATGCTGCCACCAAGGCTTGATCCATATCCATATTGAATGGTAATATCCCGTTCAATAAAGAGAATATACCTAGTACAATCAAAACATCATGGAACAACGCAATTATTGCGCTTAATGAATATTGCCAAGTACCAAATCTTATAAATATATAAAGGAAGATGATGGCCAGTGAAATCGACATGGAAATAACAGCACTACTTTTTATTTGATCTGCTACATTCGAGGAAACATAACGGTCATTTTTGAAATCTATTATAGCCTTACCTAATTCTTTCTCAGACAATACCAAACCATCCTCTAGTGCTTTATTAACCTTTGCTTCACCCTTAGGGTCAGATAATAAATAATTTGTAGTAATTTCTACTACATTGTTTGATGACTTAGTTTTAACTTCGATTGATGCTCCAGGCATTGTAGATTCCAAGTTCTCTTTGATTTTTTCAATTTTATCAGAAGCTGATTTTTCAAATCTTACAGGTACAGTTCTACCTCCCGAAAATTCAACAGATTGATTGATTCCTTTTGTTATGACAAGAATAATCGAGCCAACCACAAGTGCTCCTGAAACTAAATAGGCCAACTTTCTTTTATCGATAAAATTGATGTTTATGTTTTTGAAGGCATTCTTAGTCAGCTTGGTGGAAAAAGAAATAGATCGTTTCTTGCCCATCATCCAAGCGAAAATCAATCTTGAGATTATTACTGCTGAAAATACGGATGAAAAAATACCTATGATTAATGTAGTTGCAAATGACTCAATTGGTCCACTTCCAAAAATCTTTAACACGATTGCAGTCAACAAGGTCGTTACATTGGCATCGATAATAGACGATAGCGCTTTGCTAAAACCTGTGTTCAATGCTGATTCTTGATCTTTACCATTGGCTAGCTCTTCACGAATACGTTCGTAAATAAGTACATTGGCATCTACTGCCATACCAATGGTTAGCACAATTCCAGCAATTCCCGCTAAGGTTAATACTGCTCCCCAAGCCGCAAGAGCTCCAAAAATGAATAACATATTTGCAAAAAGGGCAATATCCGCAACAATTCCTGCTTTGCCATAATAGAAAAACATGTAAACAAATATCACCAATAATGCTACACCAAATGAAATTAAACCTGCACGTGTATTCTCTTCCCCAATAGTAGGTCCAACTTTTGTTTTTTCAACAATTATACACGGAACTGGTAAAGAACCCCCATTAAGCAAGGCTGCTAGATCTTGAGCTTCTTTAATTTCAAAATTCCCAGAAATTGTTGAATTTTTACTTAACTCCGCTTTTACTATCGGTGCGCTGTACACCACATTATCCATTGAAATCACTACTTGTTTATCAATGTTCTTTTTTGTCATTTTTTTCCAATTAATCGCACCTTCATCTGTCATTGTTAGCTCAACTGAAGGTTTATTGTCTTTATCATAATCCTGTTTTGCCTTTTCAATGTCCTTCCCACTAACCTCAGCTTCACCTTCTTTTGGCACTTCCACTGCATATAATATATAAGCGTCTCTACCCGTTTCACCCATTTTTTCTGGCTTTGCAGACCACATTAATTTCATATCAGAGGGGAAAGACCTTGAAACATCATTCCTTTTTAATAGGGTTTCCACCTGATATTTATCTTTAGGAGCAACATATCGATAAGGACCTTCAGTTTTCAAATAGTCGTTTAATCCTTTACCAGCACCTTTTGACTTATCTAAGTTCAAAGTGTCTTCCTTTTCTAATTCAGCAAGTGACTTTTCTTTTTGTCTTGAAACTCTGTCTGCCTTTTCAAACTCCTTTTCTAAGTTTTTTGAATACAAGGCATAGAATTCTAGATTTGCCGATGATTTTAATTTATCGGCGAGTGTTGCGTCATCTTGAACACCCGGTAATTCAATATAAATTCGATTGTTCTGAGCATCTTTTTGAATATTTGGTTGGGCTACACCAAATTGGTTGATGCGCTTTTCCAAGACCAATGCTATTCGGTCAATTGAATTATCGATGGCATCTTGAAAATACGCCTTAATCTCATCCTCACTCTTTCCTCTGAATTTGCGGTTTACAAATAATTTAGTTAAAGATTTTCCATTACTGACCTTTTTGTATTCCTCTACGAACAGGTCAAGAAAATTTTTTTCACCATTCATTAACCTGTTATTCGCCTGGTCAAAGGATTTAATGAATTCCAAACTGCGTGGGTTGCCTACATTTGATCGTATCAATTCAGGAACAGAGACCTCCATCGTAACGCTCATCCCACCAACAAGATCAAGTCCAAAAGCCAAGGCTCTTCTTTTCACATCTGAAAATTTAGTCCATAACCAAACCTCTGTTTCAGCCCTGTCTTGTAATATTTTATTTACATAAGCCGCTTTTGCAATGTCCATTCCGTCCGGCTGATTAAAATGCGCATAAACCCCGTTCGGAAGTAAGGAACTATCTCCTGTTTGCTTTGCTTCTTTTTGTAATTTTTTTGCACTCACTTCTGCCTCTTTCTCCGCTTTATTTTCCTCTTTTACCGCTGACCATGTAAAAGACAATTGATAAATACACACTGCCACGAGTGTTATCGTAAGAGCCCAAAAAGTACTTTTTAACTTCATATTCTTTGTCTTATGTTAAAATTCAAGGGAGCAAAGATAGACTTTCCTGCCCTCAACGCCAAATATATTGTTAATAAAATGGGTCAATGCTCATTAACCTGAAATCTGCAGGTTTCCTTCATTCTAACTACCATGTTTTCTGTAAAAATGCCCCAAGAAAATTCTTCGCTGTTATTTTTCAGGACAATATTCTCTTTAACCTCAAACAAAGTATTTCCCTCAAATATTCTCATAATCTTGTTCTTGAGACCTATTGGATTCAATTCTTTAAGTACAAATCCATCTGTAAAATCGTTTATTTTTTCCGCAATGCCCCCAACCTTAGAAACTAAACAAGGTATAGACATCCGATCTGCAATCGCTTTAACGCCACTTTGTGTGCCCGAACGATATGGTAAAACACACAAATCAGCCGAAGAAAAATATATGTGTACCTGTTCATCCAAAATGAACTCATTGAAGAAAAAGATATTTTGATTTTTTGATTGTTGAATGAGCAACTTATATTCGTTAGCACTCCCGTAAACCTCCCCTGCAATTACGAGTTGAAATGATGAAGGCAAGAGTGAAAATGCACGAATCAAAATATCCAAGCCCTTATAATCTCGTATGATTCCAAAAAATAACAGCGTCTGTTTATCCTCATGAATCTTTAATATTTTTCTAGCGCTTACGGCATCTACAGGATCTTCAAAATGGTCGTAGGACGGATGGGATAATTGCAAAACTTTAGCCTTTGGATTAGCAGCAAGTATATCTTTCTCAACCTGAGAGGAGAGGGCAATAAAAAGATCAAAATTAT
>VGMK01000165.1 GCA_016866375.1 Bacteroidota bacterium | reverse complement strand
ACCTATTAAAAATTAGTAATTTGAAATTAAAAGGATCAAAACCCTGAGTAAATACAGGCCCCCATGTTTGATTAAATTCGTCTTTATCGGGGGTGAAAGAATTTGGGACATAGAAAATCACGTCTTCTTCATAGGTTATGACAGCGGTGGTAGAGTCAACACACCCATTATTTGTGAAGGCGTATAAAGTGACGAGTGTATTTCCTGTTATGTTTGTGAAGGAGGTTGTTGGACTTGTTACATCCGATGTATTGCCATTACCAAAATCCCAAAAATAAGTATCAGCGCCTGTGGAATTATTGTAAAAGGTAACATTCTCTTGGCTGCCCGAAAATTGAGTTGTACTGGTTGTAAAAGCAGCATTTGGACTATTATCTATGCAGATCAAATCGGCTGCTGTAGTGCTTGAAGAGCAATTGCCAACACTTGCGGTTAATGTAATGTCGTAGCATCCCGGCGTGATGAAGGTTTCATTTAAGCTCGCCCCGTTTCCTATCAAATTACCATTTGATAACCATGTGTAGGTAGTCCCCGAAATATCCGTTGTTTGAAGCGAGGCAGTTAAAGGAGAACAACCTGCAAGTGCAGCAGTATTTATTGTTGGAGCAGTCGGATTTAAATTCGTTAAGATGTATGGAATATCAACGAAATTATTCCATCCTGTTGCTGTTGATTTTGTAAATCCTGAAATATTTGAAAGTACTACGGCAGGGATGTCCTGCCAAATTCCATTGCTTGTAATATTCCAACGAGCCATATCATTCCATTGCCCATCGGCAGCGGGGATGAAACAAACTCCGACATCTGCAGGACTTGTGCCAGAAATTCTATCAATTTGATGATAAAAAGCGGAATTTGTCTCGCATAATATTGGCTCAGTACTATTGCGATTGTATGATTCTAAACTAGCATCTAGATTTGCCATTCGGACACTGTACTCATTGATGTTTGCATCGTTGGGATTAATTTCAACCGGTCTATATCGAAAAGTCCCTGAACCTGGGATATTTGCACTCGTATTTGCTGTTGATCCTGTTGGAAATAAATACAATCCTGTATTTTGAGTAGTTCTTGACAGAAATCCACCGTTAGCACTTGAGGCAAAGCCAGTAGTTCGTATAATGGCATTTAATGCTGGACTAGTTACATAAAAGCCATATAAATCTGTATTTAAATGAAGATGTTTTAAATCAAGAGTCCCTTTTGCAATCTTATCCACCTGTTGCGTTTTTATCCCTGATCCGTCTAGTGTGAGGTTAAAAAATTGGGTAATGGAGCTTCCTCCTAAAAATTGATTGTTACCCTCAAAAAATACCGTTCCAAGTGTAGAATTAAAACTACCATTATCAATCCAATTCCCGAGTAATCTGACGTAACCATCGGCATTTATGCTTGAATTATTTATAATATTTTGCGTGACATATAATTCAGAACTGGTAGGCGTACCGTTTCCATTTACAGCGAGAATCCCTGTATTGTTATTTTCCAAACTTCCATTCACATAAATGAACGAACCGGGCTGTGCTGTAATAAATCCACCGTTATTTACAAGCGTTTGAGCAAAGCTCGAAATGTGTATCGCACTTAAAAATAAAGCAAAAAGGTACTTAATTTTCATTTAGCGTAGCAATTTTTGTTTGTACCAAGTTTCTCGACTCTATCAATGCGCATAATTATTTCTCCCTTCATATTTCACAAAGTCTTTGACAAGTTTATTATTTTTTTAATGCTCATCTTATAACATTTACAAAACCCGTTAAAATTTTTCGTTCATCAAAATCTTTTATTTTTAATTCCACTTTCCATGTATAGACGCCATTCTGACACTCTGCGCCCCCTCCGCCATAGTTTCCGTCCCAGCGATCTTGGGGATCATGACTCTCCCAAATCACTTCTCCCCATCGATTGAAGACATATAAGTCAAAATTGTGCGGGTCAAATCCTTGGGTAAATACCGGCCCCCAGGTTTGATTGAATTCATCTTGATCAGGCGTAAAGGAATTCGGAATATAAAAAATAAGTTCTTCCTGAAAATTGATCGTGTACGATGTCTCATCCGTGCAGCCAAATGCTGAGGTTACCTCTAATGTAACAACTATATCTCCTTGTATATTCGAATAAAAATGAACGGGATTAGCTTCAATCGAATTTGATAAATCACCAAAGTCCCAGAGATAGCTCACCGCTCCTGTTGATGTGTTTGAGAAATTAACATTTTGCGAATTACTTGAAAAAAATGTAGGATCCGGAGTAAATGAAGCTACAGGATCTCCCTCAACACATATAAAATCTTCTTCAGAGGATGTTGCAATACAACCAAGGGCATTTGAAATTGTCAATACGATATCATAACAATCAGCGGCCGTAAAAACGGATGTTATGGATGCCCCCGTTCCAAGGATTGAACCGTTTGATGTCCATTGGTATTGAATTCCAGGGATATTGCTTGCAGATAAAGTTGCAGTGTGGGGCGAACAACCAGATGCGTTATTCACTTGGAATGGAATGGCTGGAAAAAATAGAGTGCTGTCGATGGAAAACGGGCTACTCTGCAGCGAAAAACACGCGCCATAGCTCGAAGAAACTGTGTAACTTGTTCCGTAAAACATACCTGAAATGATTCCCCCCGCAAGAACGATGGGCCCTGCCGGAGTGAAAGTATATGTTTGACCTGCTAAGTAATTTGAGATTACTGCTGAGCCAGCGACAGAACATGTCGCGGGAGTTATGGACAGGGCAGGGGTACTCAGTGTGTTTGGTGCCGCAGGAATATTCAGCACAGTTCCGGGAGATATACAACCTGAACTGCTGTCCTGGGCGATAAGTGTTACTGAGCTTGACGCAGGCAGACCACTGAATATAAGGGATGTTTGCCAGGTAGTTCCCCCATCGATACTGTACTGATAATTACCCCCAACGGGCGAACTAACGGTTATTGTTGCCGTTGAAACTACACAACTCGGTGCAGATGTCACATTTGCAACAGGAGCTGTCACTCCTAATAGCGAATTAATTACCACGGAAGTAGAACTAAGGCAGTTCGCTGGATCTGAAACTGAAACAATATAGTTTCCGGCAATCAAATCCGTTGGCGATTGGATTGTACTTACAACTGATCCTGGATTTGAACTCAATGCCCATGAATAGGATAGGGGAGCTGAACAGCTGGTTGCATTTACAGTTCCAGAACCGTCATTACCTGCACATGTTTCCTGTGAAATTTCACTTGCCAACAGATTTGAAGGCGGGTTTGTACAAGTCCCGCAAAGGAACATATCGTCCAACATGATTGTTCCTTGACCTCCACCCAAAGGACACTGTCCGCTTACTACAATATAATTGTAATCTGTGGCAGGAGTAAAGGAGAGTGTAAATTGCTGCCAATCGTTAGATATCGAATTCGCGGCTGGAAGACAAGCTAATAAATTCATGCTTGGGTTACATCCATAAAAAGGCGGTGCTCCATTGGATCCATAAATACAGAGTGTATTGCTTGGTGGAGTATCAGAACGCGGAGTCATCGCCCTAAACTGCAGCGTGTATTGGTTTGAACAGTATAAATTTACCTGCTGGGAAATAGAATTGTGCTGAAAAAATCCGCTACCACCGCCAATCCAAATACTGGCATATCCAGCGCCGTCCGGTGGAGGAAAAGTTCCCCCGCCGTTTAATCCTGTGTTGTAATTGGTTGCATTAAAATATGGCCAATAAACTGGAGAATTATAATAACCGTTGCAAATGGTATTGTAGTAGCTACCCTGACCCGACCATCCTGTTGCATTTACAATTTGCATTGTACCGGTTGGGCAAGTTGAATACGATTCGAAACTTCCGTTTGATAATAAATTTACGGCACATGGATCACCTGCACAATTTGTAAAAGTTACTTGTACAGAAGCCGACGGACTGTTGCATCCTCCGCTCGTATCAATAACATAATAAGTTGTAGTTCCGAGGATTTGAGGAGGTGTGAAATTCTGTCCATTGAATACCTGATTTGTTAAACCTACATTGTTAAACCACAAATCACCTGAGGAGGTATTTATCGTGGCTACATTATCTCCCGTGCAATAGGAACCCGGGGGCGTATAAATAATGGGTGCAGTTGATTGTGTAACTGGCCCAACCAAAATTATATTTCCCGAGCCGCACCCTGCGCTATCGGTGATGAAGAGTATATATTGTGTTTGAACTGTTGGTGTCACCAAAATACTTAGTCCCGTTCCAATAATGGTGGGGGGAGAACCGCTTGACCAGTTGTAGGAGGCTATCGGTCCATTGCTGTAATTAATCACGGCAGTCAACGTTGTTCCACATCCTCCTGCGGTGACATTGACATTGGCCTCAGGAGAAAGAAAAATCGATACGTAAACGCTATCTATGACTGAACAGCCATTATTTGTCACGGTGACATAATACCAGCCCTCGTTATCTTCGCCACCCAAGGCAGATCCGGG
>VGMK01000164.1 GCA_016866375.1 Bacteroidota bacterium | reverse complement strand
TTTTTAAACTTCAAGGAAATTTTCCAAAAGCAATTTACGTTTATGAGCAATTATGTTTGATTTATCCAAAAAAAAAGACTTACTTTGCACTCCAAATCAAAGAAATTAAAAAGAAAATCAAATAACTCATGGAATTTATTTTATCGGCGTTAACGGTTTTAGCAAGTATACTCTTAATATTAGTTGTTTACATTCAAAATTCAAAAGGTGGTGGTTTAAGCTCGGATTTTGGTGCCGCAAACCAATTAGGCGGGGTCAAAAAAACAACAGAATTTATTGAAAAACTGACATGGTCTTTGGCAGGGATAATTGTTATAGCAAGTATATTGTCTACGATTAGTCAAGAGAAACCTGTGGTTGAACCACAACAACAAAATAAACCAGATACGGGAGTGCCTCCGCGTAATCCGTCTCAAAAACCTTGAAAGGTTGTTCAAAGTAGACATGTCAAAATTTCTGACATTTTTATTCAATCACTTACCAAAAAAGGTAAAATTGTCCTATTTTCATCACATGGCATAAAAATGGGCTAAGCGTTTTAAATTTTAAATACCTAAATAGTAATGTCAATTAAATTCAAACCTTTGGCAGATAGAGTTTTGATAGAACCATCGCCAGTAGAACAAAAAACTGTAAGTGGAATTATTATTCCCGATACGGCAAAAGAAAAACCATTGAAAGGAACTGTTGTAGCAGCTGGTTCGGGTAAAAAAGATGAACCCATGACTGTAAAAAAAGGCGATATTGTTCTGTACGGTCAATACTCAGGAACTGAAATAAAAATAGATGGTTCAACCTATTTAATAATGCGAGAGTCTGATATTTACGGACTGTTTTAATAATTTTAAAAATAATAAAAATGGCAAAAGATATTTATTTTGATGTTGAAGCAAGAGAGAAGCTTAAAAGAGGTGTAGATGCTTTGGCAAATGCAGTTAAAGTGACATTGGGTCCGAAGGGGCGCAATGTTGTTATTGGTAAAAAATTTGGTTCACCGCAAGTGACAAAAGATGGCGTTACCGTTGCCAAAGAAATCGAATTGAAAGATGCCTTTGAAAATATGGGCGCCCAGATGGTGAAAGAAGTAGCGTCAAAAACTGCAGATATTGCAGGTGACGGAACCACAACGGCAACAGTTTTGGCTCAATCAATTATCCATGGAGGTCTAAAAAATGTTGCAGCCGGAGCGAATCCAATGGATCTGAAAAGAGGCATAGACAAAGCCGTTGCTGAGGTTGTCAAGAATTTAAAAAAATTGAGTAAAGAAGTTGGTTCGGATAATTCCAAAATAAAACAAATTGCTTCTATCTCCGCGAACAATGACGAAACAATAGGATCATTGATTGCTGAAGCAATGAAAGTAGTTGGAAATGACGGAGTAATCACCGTTGAAGAGGCTAAAGGTACAGAAACCGAGGTGAAAACTGTTGAGGGTATGCAATTCGACAGAGGGTACTTATCTCCATACTTTGTTACCAATGCCGAGAAAATGGTTACGGAAATGGAAAATCCATTGATCCTCATTTCAGAGAAGAAAATTTCTAGTATGAAAGAACTCCTTCCAATTTTAGAACCCGTTGTTCAAGCAGGTAAAGGATTATTAATAATTGCAGAGGATGTTGATGGAGAAGCTCTGGGAACCTTGGTTGTAAACAGACTCAGGGGCTCCCTAAAAGTTGCTGCCGTTAAAGCTCCTGGATTCGGCGATAGACGAAAAGCAATGTTGGAGGATATTGCAATTCTTACCGGAGGAATGGTTATCTCAGAAGACAGGGGAATGACCCTGGAAAACGTCACTATGGATATGCTTGGATCTGCTACAAAGATAGAAATCGATAAAGACAATACTACCATCATAAACGGAAAAGGTAAAAAAGAGGATATTTCTTCTCGAGTTCAGCAGATAAAAGCGCAAATTGAAACAACAAGCTCAGATTACGATCGTGAAAAACTACAAGAGCGTTTGGCGAAATTAGCCGGGGGAGTAGCGGTTTTATATGTTGGCGCTGCTACTGAAGTAGAAATGAAAGAGAAAAAAGACCGCGTTGATGATGCCCTTGCAGCTACGCGCGCTGCAGTGGAGGAGGGCATTGTTCCAGGTGGCGGTGTAGCTTTGATTAGGGCCATAGAAACGCTAGACAAACTCAAGGGTGAAAATGAAGATGAAGAAACTGGTATTCTAATTGTGAAAAGAGCTGTAGAGGAACCGCTCCGTCAAATCATTGAAAATGCAGGTGGTGAGGGAGCAGTTATTGTTCAAAAAGTCAAAGAAGGAAAGGATGACTTTGGATACAATGCACGAACTGAAACATATGAGAAACTATACAAAGCAGGTGTTATTGACCCAACTAAAGTGACGCGCATCGCAGTTGAAAATGCAGCTTCAATAGCATCAATGCTACTAACCACTGAATGCGTGATTGCCGATCAACCTGAAGAGTCAGGTGCTGCCGCTGCAGCCATGGGAGGAATGGGTGGAGGAATGCCAGGTATGATGTAAGAATATAAGGGCCTCCGTGCCCTTTTCCATTTCGTTCTTCCCGATTTCGTTCGGATAGCTCGAAATGTCCAAATAGAAATGACCGTCCAAAGACGGTCATTTTGTTTTAGATAGCGATTGATGGCTTCAAATTAAAAGCAAATAACTTCTGCTTTTGAATTGAATTTTCTAAAAAAAGTGATTGATAAATGAAACTAAGAATGTAAATTTGCTACTGAATTTAGCATATAGAGAACTCGCTTTAGTCCTCTGATTTTGTAAATGTTTCATAAAGAATTATTTAACTTATGGAAGCGGTGTCAACAAGTAAAGATTATTTTCCCCTAATCATTCAGTTTCTGGTTGCGGGAGGATTCGTCGTCTTCACTTTATTCGTAACGCATATCCTAACACCTCGAATCAAATCAAAAAACAAGGAGGAAAATTTTGAGTGTGGAATAGCTTCGGATGGAAATGCGCGTTTTCCTGTATCGATTCGGTATTTTATGACCGCAATCTTATTTGTTCTTTTTGATGTCGAGGTAATTTTCTTTTATCCTTATGCCGTTAATTTTTATCAGTTAGAACTTGAGGGGCTTCTGGCTGTTATACTATTTGTAATGTTCTTTTTAATTGGATTTCTTTATGTATACAAAAAAGGAGCTCTAGAATGGGAAAAATAGAAAATTTAGAGGCAATAAACGGGGAAGGTTATCAATTGACTACTTTGGATAAAGCCATAGGACTGGCAAGAGCAAACTCTGTATGGCCTTTGCCTTTTGCAACCTCGTGTTGTGGAATCGAATTCATGGCCACGATGGGAAGTAGTTATGACTTGTCACGTTTTGGAATGGAGAGAATGTCCTTTTCGCCCAGGCAAGCTGATTTGCTAATCGTAGCAGGGACAATTTCAAAAAAATTAGGACCGGTACTAAAACAAGTTTACGAGCAAATGTCCGAGCCTAAATGGGTTTTATCGGTTGGAGCTTGTGCATCATCAGGTGGTATTTTTGATACATACAGCGTACTACAAGGCATCGACAGAATTATTCCTGTTGATGTATACGTTCCGGGCTGTCCTCCCAGACCAGAACAAATTATTGATGGTGTAATGAAGATTCATGAGTTGGTGAAAACAGAGTCTCTTCGAAGACGATACAATGACGAGTATAAGCACTTGATGAAGAATTATAATATTGATATTCAAGATGATGAATGATTCACTGAAAATCACTTTGGAAAATGCTTTAACAGAAAAATTTCCAAGTGTGGAATTTAACTACAGTGCAGACGAACCGTCAGTTGTTTTACCTGCTCAAGAAATTCACGAATGCATTCAATTTCTAAAAACAAACGACGCGCTTTGCTTCAACTACCTCACCTTGTTAGGAGCAGTGCATTATCCAGATAGACCGAATGCAGAATTATGTATGGTTTATCACCTCCACAGTTGGAAACACAACCAACGGATTCGGGTTAAAGCCAATCTCTCCATCGAGAGTCCTGAAATTGATTCCATAACTGACTTGTTTACCGGCGCTAATTGGTTAGAAAGAGAAACTTATGATTTTTTTGGAGTTAAATTTAATAAGCACCCCAATTTAAAGAGAATTTTAAATGAGGAGTCTATGGACTATTTCCCCATGTTAAAAGAATATCATTTGGAGGATGATACAAGAGAGGATAAAGATGATCGATTCTTTGGAAGATTTTAAACTATGAAAGTTACCAATTCAAATAAAACAAAAACAGCTCCAAGTTTTTTTGATTCCAAAGAGACTATCGATGGAGACATAGCCACTATCAATTTTGGACCCACTCACCCCGCAACACATGGAATTTTTCAAAATATACTTAAAGTAGATGGAGAAAAAATTCTCTCTTCTGAGCAAACGGTTGGATATATTCACCGCGCTTTTGAAAAACTAGCAGAGAGAAGGCCCTATAACCAAATAGCACCAATAACGGACAGATTAAATTATTGTTCTTCACCCATCAATAATATGGGCTGGCACATGACTGTAGAGA
>VGMK01000163.1 GCA_016866375.1 Bacteroidota bacterium | reverse complement strand
CTGTGCGGCCCAATGAGGTGTTGAATGTTCCAACTTTCTTAAAAATATCCGTTTTAAAAATCATATTAGAACCACGTGGATAACTCTTTTTTGTAAAAAGGAAAGATTTTTCACCCAAGTTAAAATACCCCAGAAGTGAGTTAATGTATTTATTTTCCCAGGTAGGAACTGTACTTTCATAGTGAAGAAGTATTTTCCCTCCAACAGCTATAATTTGTGGGTGTTTGGAGAATATCTTGACACATTTTTCCAAATAATGCGTGTCGATAAATGCGTCATCGTCTAAAAAGGTAATCAATGGAGCCCTGGCCAGTGCAATCGCTTTGTTTCGTGCGTGGGACAACCCTTGCTTGTTTTCCTCAGAGTAAAGCCCCTGTATTTGAGAATTATTATCGCAGAAAGTTGTAAATAATTCTTTGGTATTCCCCGGTGAATTATTATTCACTAAAATAACTTCAAAACAATGCTTATCAAGTGTTTGAGCAAGAATAGAATCGAACAATTGATTGAGGTATTTTTCACGATTATACGTGCATATCGCAACTGTAATTTCTAGCATTAGACGATTTAAGGCTTAGTAGAATACATGTAAAGATACTGACATTCCATACTCAAATGGTAAAATTAATCTCGGTTTTAGCTTTAAATAATATCTTTGTTCATACTAATTATGGGATTTATTCAAAGAGATGCCCTAAAAACGATGGTTATATCCTATCTCGGTATTGGAT
The DNA here is from genome assembly GCA_016866375.1 of Bacteroidota bacterium. Lineage (GTDB taxonomy): Bacteria > Bacteroidota > Bacteroidia > Flavobacteriales_D > Crocinitomicaceae > UBA952. The sequence continues at coordinate 3,801 of VGMK01000163.1, read as the reverse complement.
TAGGGTATCTCAATAAAGCAATCTTATTCATTCTCATTTTGTCAACCGAGGAGATCGGGCTCATAAATCTCATATTTATAGTGGGTCTGTTATTCGCTCACTTCGCAAATTTCGGCTCAATATATACCATTTGGAAATTTTTCCCCTATTTCAACAATAGAGAAAAAAATCATTTCGGATTTATTAAATTAATGCTCATCGTTGTATCCGTTGGTATTCTCCTAATTTCCGCGATAACCCTTCTTTTACGCCCGTATATTGAAGGCATTTATTTGCTTCATTCACCACTATTTTCAGAATATTTCATTTGGATGATTCCGATAGGGATTTCATATGTTTTATTCCTCGTTTTTGAAATTTACCTGAGGGGCCTATTCAAAAATTTACTTGCAGTTGTGGTGCACGAAATCGTGTTGCGAGTATTGTTAACATTTCTACTCGTTTTATTAGGCGTTGGAGTCATTGATTTTGAGCAATTGGTAATTTTTCACAGTTTAACTTATGCCCTTCCGACGATTATTTTGATTTTATACCTTAAAAAAATTGGCCAGTTACAATTTTCAATACCAAGCATTCAAATTTCAAGACGTTTCAAAAAAATTCTTCTTCACTTTTCTGCCGTAAATTACGTAAATAACCTAGGGTATGTGCTCGTTACATCACTCGACTTATTAATTGTCTCTCAAATGCTGGGGCTGAACGCTGCCGGAGTCTACAGCACGATGGTTTTCTTTGCGGGTGCAATTTTAGTTCCTTATAAATCCTTACATCGGGTAAGTGTTTCGCTGGTATCAGACTACTGGAAACAGAAAGATATGACTAAAATGCAAGATCTTTACGTAAAATTTAGCTCCGTTTCATTGGTAATCGGTCTCGTTTTTTTCTTATTTATATGGCTCAATGTAGATCCCCTTTTTTCGTTGCTTCCACCCGATTTCATTGCTGGAAAATGGATATTTTTCTTTTTGATGATCGGTAAACTTTTTGACATGTACTGTGGATTGAACGGATCTATTTTGGTCACAAGCAAAAAATACAAATATGATATATACTTTACCTTGCTTCTTACATTGCTTGTCTTTGGACTAAACCTGTTTTTGATACCCATTTATGGTGCAATAGGAGCCGCTATTTCAACATTAAGTGCCCTTTTTCTCTACAATGCGATCAGACTTTACTTCGTGGCCTATCACTATAAAATGTTCCCATTTACTAAAAAACAAGTTCCTATAATTTTATTAGGGGTTTTGACTCTGCTTACGGGAAGTTTCACGATACATATGGTAAGCCATCCAATTGCCCAAATTGTAGTGCAATCCTTACTGGTAGTTATACTATTCTTAGTGCCACTCTTTTATTTGAAACTGGAAGTTGAAACTGTTGGATTTATCGAAAAAATATTGAAAAAAACAAAAAATGTTCTTGGTCTAAGATAAACTCAGTGCTTTTTTCAAGTTGGCAAGGGCTAAAGGTAACCCGGCAGAGTTCCTCCCTCCAGCAGTTGCAAAAAAGGCTTGTCCGCCTCCGCCTCCTTGAATATGAGAAGATACCTCACGGATCAGTTGAGCGGCGTTCCATTTATTTGATTCAACTAAATTATTGGAAATAATCAAACTTAACCCACATTTACCTTCTTCGGTATTTCCGATAATCCCCACAAAATTCCTGACCTCGTCTTTCAATTGAAACAAAATATCTTTTACAGAATTTGCATCCAAGGAAATGATTTCACTCAAAAAATGGATACCGTTGATTTCTGTAATTTTTGATAGTAATTCGGCCTTAACTCCTTTCGCTTTTTGACGCTGAAAATGTTCAATTTCTTTAATAAGTTGACTGTTGTGCTGTATCAAATCATCAATCGATTTGACGAGATCTTTTGGGTTTTTAAGTAACGCGTAAATAGCATCTAATTTAGCTGCTTTTTCCTTGAAAAAAGCTTCAGCGGTTGCTCCAGTAATGGCCTCAATTCTTCGAACTCCCGCAGCAACTGCAGATTCAGAAGTTATTTTAAATAAACCAATTTTGGCCGTGTTTGACACGTGTATTCCACCGCACAATTCTACGGAGTCTCCAAACTTTATCACACGGACACTGTCCCCGTATTTTTCACCAAATAAAGCCATTGCTCCCATGGCTTTGGCCTCATCAATTGGAACTGCACGCCGTTCGTCTAACGAAATATTTTGGTGAATGGCTTCAGTAATGAGAGCTTCAATTTGCTCCATTTCTTCATCCCTTACTTTGGCAAAATGCGCGAAATCAAAACGCAAATAATCCGAATTTACCAACGATCCTTTTTGTTCTACATGTGTTCCTAAAACGGTTCTCAATGCGTGGTGCAACAAATGCGTACCAGAGTGATTAAGCGATGTTTTATCTCGTCGTTCAGAATCAATTTGCGCTGAAAAAGAACCACTCATATGAGCAGGTATTTTATCTGTTAAATGAATAATAAGGTTGTTCTCTTTTTTCGTATCAAAGATGAAAATAGTATCTGACTCATTTCTCAAAATACCTTGATCACCGACTTGTCCTCCACCTTCTGGGTAAAATGGAGTTTGATCTAAGACCAGCTGATAAAATATTTTTTGTTTCTGAGAGACTTTTCGGTATTTGATAATTTGAACTTCAGATGAATCACAATCGTATCCGATAAATTGAGTGGTAACATCTGTATTTATTTGTATCCAATCATCGGCTTCGACAGCTGTTGCTGCGCGCGAACGATCCTTTTGAATTTGTAACTCGCGTTGAAATCCTTCCTCATCAACGTTCATTCCATTTTCACGAGCAATTAATGAGGTTAAATCTACTGGAAAACCATAGGTGTCGTACAATTCAAAAACAGCTTCTCCTGAAATAATGGATTGATTTTTTCCTTTTGAAAATTGAATAAGGTCGTCCATTCGTTTAATTCCTTGCTCCAATGTTCTGAAAAAACTGTTTTCTTCCTCACGGATAACTTTAGCTATTAACTCTTTTTCTCGAATTAATTCTTCGTACGGATTACCCATTAATTCAACCAGCACCAATGATAAATCACTTAAAAATGACTCTTTCAATCCCAAAGATTGATATCCATAACGAACTGCTCTACGCAAGATTCTTCGGATAACGTAACCAGCACCGTTATTCGCGGGTAATTGACCATCTGCAATCGAAAATGAAATTGTTCGAACGTGATCTGCAATTACACGCAGCGCAATATCTGTTTCCTCAGATTTTCCATACCTAATTCCCGAAACTTTTACCATATGCTGAATCAGTGTCTGAAATAAATCGGAATCGTAATTACTTTGTTTTCCTTGTAAGGCCATAGCCAGTCGTTCCAATCCCATTCCAGTATCTACATGAGTTTCTGGTAGAGGTTCAAGCGAACTATCCGCCTTTCGGTTAAATTGCATAAACACATTATTCCATATCTCAATCAATTGAGGATGGTCTCTGTTGACAAGATCTCTTCCATTAATTTTTAAACGTTCGCTTTCATCACGTAAATCCACGTGAATTTCGGTACAAGGCCCGCAAGGTCCTGTATCACCCATTTCCCAAAAATTATCTTTTTTGGATGCTAGAATGATGCGATCCTCAGAAATAAACTTTTTCCAAATATTGTAACTCTCTTCGTCTCTAGGTACATTATCTTTAGCATCACCTTCAAAAACAGTGATATACAATCTATCAACTGGAATTTTGTAGATTTCCGTCAATAACTCCCATGCCCACGCAATGGCATCCTCTTTGAAATAATCGCCAAAAGACCAATTTCCCAGCATCTCAAACATGGTGTGATGGTAT
>VGMK01000162.1 GCA_016866375.1 Bacteroidota bacterium | reverse complement strand
TGCTCAGTTTTAATGGTTTTGGTCAATTACTTTCAAGCAAAAAATCTTCTAAACTGACCATCTTACATACAAACGACACCCACTCAAATATAGATCCTTTCCCGAGTAATCATGCGAAATTTCCTGGTATGGGTGGGGTATCTCGACGACATGCGTTGATTCAGAAAATAAGGCAAGACGAAGAGCATGTTTTACTTTTAGATTGCGGTGATATTTTTCAAGGAACACCGTATTTCAATATGTTTAATGGCGAATTGGAGATGAAACTCATGTCCGAAATGGGGTACGATGCCGCAACGATGGGTAATCACGATTTTGATATTGGTTTAGAGGGATTTAAAAAGGCCAAGAGACATGCAAAATTCCCGTTTTTATGCGCCAATTATGATTTCTCAGAAACTATTTTGAATGGTGAAACTAAGCGATATGAGATTTTTCAAAAAGGCGACTTGAAAATTGGCGTTTTTGGGATTGGGATTGAATTAAATGGCTTAGTAACTGAAAACAATTACGGGAAAACCAAGTATTTAGATCCGATTTTAACTGCTAATTCCGTTGCTAAAGAATTGAAACAAAAAGGTTGTGATTTAATTATTTGTCTTTCGCACTTAGGCTATAATTATCCTGATTCAACACGTATTTCTGATCGAAAACTGGCGCAAAACACAAGCAATATTGATATCATTTTAGGCGGACATACCCATACTTTTTTAGAAAAACCAACGATTGAGAAAAATAAAAAAGGAAAAAATGTGCTCATAAACCAAGTCGGATATGCTGGTTTGTATTTAGGTAAGATTGATATCGACATTTCGTCAGGTATCATCTACAACAACATGCAAATCAATTAATTTCGTAATTCTAATGCAAACAATTCCGTTGTTTCTCTTTCTTTTTTTTATTTGTCAAAATGCATATATACAACATACTCCCTGATTCTGAAAAAATATGCCATAACACTTACTCCTGAAGAACAAGTTTCATTTTTGAATATAAATATTTTGAAGTAATGCAACTCGATGCGTTGAACTTATTACGTTGACAGGCCAATGAGATAAATATAAACTAGAAGTTATAAGGTTAACTAAAAAATTCAAAAAAATATAAAATATTATTTAATCACCTTAAATTCAACTCTTCTATTTTTAGCTTCCTTGAGGTCAGGTTCGTCACCATCTGGACCCTCAACTATATCACTACTTGCCTGTAAACTGCTTTTGTGAGAAGCTGTCAATCGAGAGGCATCGATTCCATTCTTAACAAGATAATTAATCACGGCTTTCACCCGTTCTCTATCGAGGTCTTTGTATTGATCGTCAACATTTCCTGCCTCATCCTCCTTAACATCCGTGTGTCCACTTACCTCAAGTTTCATTTGTAAGTCTTGCTTCATCGCATTAACTATATAAGAAAGATTTTCTAACGCATTCGACGTAAATTTCGATTGACCACCCCTAAAATGAACTTCGTGTGCCTCTATCTTTTGGGCCAAGGACATTTTCTCATCTATTTCAATAGACTTACTGTAAATAATCTGAGAAAAAGACTCCGCTACGTTTTGAACTACAGGCATATAACAATCGCATTCTTCCTCTTTATCTATCAGACGAATGGAGATATTGTCCACATAATAATAGGCATGATTCATTGACTCAACCTCGGACTCTTTCGGTTTTTTAACCACTTCAAACTTCCAGGGAGTATCTGTTGCGTTGTAAGCCGCATTTTTTTGAAAATTTCCGATACTTATAAAGTTTTCATCACCTTTCGCGGTGTAGACATTACCTACTCTCTCCCAACCATAAAATCCCTTGATGATTTTTCTTGGTACTCTATCCTTTGTTGCATTTAATACCAAATGTTCGTCAGTATTGCCAGGTATTGGAGGTTCCGCACCAAATGCGCTTTTCGAAAAATACAATCCCAAATTATTAATCGCATATTTCGAGCTTTCTGCAAGCGAAACATCGTAAGAAACACAATATTTTAATCCTTTCTTCATTGCTAGAGTGTTTCTTCCGCTTTTTAAATTAAATGTATAATAGCTTCGCTCCATGTCGCCATTTTTTCCTGGTTTATAGGCAATAATACCCCCGTAGGTCTCTCCTTGATCATTTTTTGGATTTTCCGATCCAAAAATATTATTTGGAATACTAAAATCAGCGGAAGCGTCTTTCATAAAAAGATCTGCCTTTGTTTCCATTGTGGATAAAACATCTCCATCAAGTAAGTCAATTTGTCCTAATTCCGATACTGTGCCTTTCGTATTTTCAAAATTAAATTTGAAAACTTCCTTTTCTTTTTCCTTACCTTTCTGTGCTATCGAAAAATGCGCAAAGCCCATAGCCATGCACGTTGAAAAAATGACGGTAGTTAAGTGCTTAGAATTCATAATTTTTTACAGTTTTAATAAATACTTTAACCTTTTCTGGATCAATGTCTGGATATACACCATGACCCAAATTTACAATATGTCTGTGACTTTCAAAGGATTTCAACATATTAATTGTTGCTTTCTGAATAAATTCAGCTGTTCCATACAAAACACAAGGATCTAAATTACCCTGTAATGTCTTTGTTTCAGCAACCAACTCTCGTGTTGTACGAATATCCATACTCCAATCCAATCCTAATGCAGAACAAGGTAATTTTGCAATGTCCTCTAAACTCGCTACCGCACCCTTCGAGAAAACAGTTAGCGGAACTCCTTCAAATGCTTCTGCAATTTTTTTTATGTATGAAATACCAAATTTTGCATACTGCTCACGCCCTAAAATACCTGCCCAAGAATCAAATAACTGCAACGCGTCCGCTCCAGCCTCCAACTGCCCTTTCAAATAGTCAATTGTCACATCCGAAATGCGGTTTAGCAATTCATGTGCCAAATCAGGTTTTGTATATAACAGTTTTCGTGATTCAGAAAAAGTTTTAGACCCTTTTCCTTCTACCATGTAACAGAATATCGTCCATGGAGCACCCGCGAAACCAATCAGAGGAACGCGATCTTTAAGTTCTTTTTTGGTAAGTTTTAACGCTTCAAAAACGTAGGATAGTCGTTCGTGCACATCGATTTTCTTATCGAGTAAGGCGAATTGTTCCTCCGTCCGGATCGTATTCTCAAACCATGGACCTCTTTGCTCGGACATTTGGTAAGGTAAACCCATTGCCTCGGGAACTACCAAAATGTCTGAGAATATAATTGCAGCATCAACATCTAATATGTCAACGGGTTGAATCGTCACCTCAGCGGCAAACTCTGGTGTTTCCACAAGTTCCTTAAATCCACCCATTTTAGAGCGCACTGCTCTGTATTCAGGTAAAATTCTTCCTGCCTGGCGCATCAGCCAAACCGGATATCGTTCTAACTTCTCTCCCTTGTGAGCGCGCAGGTACAAATCATTTTTCAAGGACATGGATACAAAGATAAGTAATGATCTCTTAAAGTCGGAATCTGCATATAACTGAGTCTACCAATGTATTTCTTTTTTACCAATTAAGCGCAAAAACTCATTCGTTTTTGAAAAATGTTTACACCCAAAGAAACCTTTGTGGCATGACAAGGGAGAAGGATGGACACTACTCAACACCAAATGCTTTTTTTTGTCGATGAAATTTGATTTTGCAATTGCCTTTGAACCCCAAAGAATGAATACAACTCTTTCCTTCTTTTCATTAAGGATTCGAATTACTGCGTCCGTAAAAACTTCCCATCCTATCCCCTTGTGACTGTCTGGCTTTCCTTCCTCAACCGTTAGAACTGAATTCAATAGAAACACACCCTGTTGTGCCCAACGCAATAAATTTCCATTTTCAGGCATTGTACTACCAAGATCATCGGATATTTCCTTAAAAATATTTTGTAGGCTCTTGGGAAATGGCCTTACATCCGGTTCGACCGAAAAACACAATCCATGCGCGTGCCCTTTGGTTGGATATGGATCTTGCCCAAGAATTACCACGTTCACCTGATCAAACGGGCACATGTCAAAGGCAGCAAAAATCTCTTTGCCTTTTGGTAAAATTTTATTGGGAAATTCTTGATAGAGTAATTTAACTTTTTGAACTAATGCTTGAAAAGTTTTTTTTTCAAATTCTTCTTTCAGAACCTGTTTCCATGACTCATCAATTTTGACATTCATCTCAATCAGTCTTGTCAATTAAAGCAGTCCATAGACTAATTCGACCCTGGTCCATTCGTGGCCAAATTGGCCTGACTCTCCCATCATGCGCTGCGATTCCGAGGTAATCCCCAAAAAACCGAGAATCATTAGGTTGGAAAGGGCTGCTAGAAATTGTAGTATGGTCAAAAGTTGTCCCACCATCTCTACTCACAGTCCAAACTACATCTGTTTTTAGAGATCCTGACTTGTATTTACTCCTATCGTAATATACAAAATGAAGATCACCATTGGTTTGATCCACTGTTAAACACGTTAGAAATTGATGGGTCTCTCTCGTTTCTTTGTTCACTTGAATTGGTCCCTGCCAATTTTCGCCATTATCAGTTGAAAACATAAGAAAAACATCTGTATTGT
>VGMK01000161.1 GCA_016866375.1 Bacteroidota bacterium | reverse complement strand
GGTTTTGAAGCACCGACCCCCATCCAGGAACAAGCAATCCCTTACCTATTGCAGGAAGATTGCGATTTTGTCGGTCTGGCGCAGACCGGAACAGGAAAGACAGCCGCCTTTGGTTTGCCCTTAATTAATAACATTGAAACTAAATCTAGATTACCTCAAGGACTAATAATATGTCCAACAAGAGAATTGTGTTTACAAATCTCTAAAGATCTTGAAACATTTACAAAATTTTTAGATTGTTCCATAACTGCCGTTTACGGCGGAACAGACATCAGAAGGCAAATTACGGAGATCAAGAAAGGAACTGCTGTTATCGTAGCGACTCCAGGAAGACTAATCGATTTGATAAACAGAAACGTTGTTCAATTAGGCCAAGTTCGCTACGTAATATTAGATGAAGCGGATGAAATGCTCAACATGGGATTCAAAGAGGATATCGATGCCATTTTGGACACCACACCGGTTGAAAAAAACGTTTGGTTATTTTCTGCAACTATGCCCAATGAAGTGGCAAGAATTGCGAGAACGTACATGACCGAACCACTAGAAATATCCATAGGGCACAAAAATCAAACCAACGAGAATATAGACCACATCTATTACTCCATAAAAGAAAGAGACCGTTTTGAAACTGTAAAACGTTTAATTGACTATAACCCGAATATTTACGGATTGATCTTTTGTCGAACAAAAAATGAAACCGCTTCCGTTGCTGCAAAACTTGCGAAAGAAGGCTACAATGCCGAACCGCTTCATGGTGATTTAACGCAAACAATGCGGGATAAGGTGATGGAACGGTTCAGAAGCAAAGAACTCCAAATTTTAGTAGCAACAGATGTTGCAGCGAGAGGTTTGGACATAGATAATATCACCCATGTAATTAATTATAACCTTCCTGATGACATTGAAAATTACACACACCGAAGTGGAAGAACAGCGCGCGCAGGAAAAAAAGGTGAATCACTCGTTTTGGCAAATGGCAAGGAGTTGTTCAAAATTAAGGCAATTGAAAAACAGTTGCGCACCACTTTTACCCTAGGAACCATACCGAATGCCGAGGAAATATGTGAAATCCAATTGATGCGTTTAATTGAAAAAACAATCACTACCGCGGTAAAAGAAAGAGATATCCAGAAATTTATGCCGAAAATTCTTACTGAATTTGAAGCTTTTACCAAAGAGGAGGTCATCAAAAAATTTGTATCGGCTGAGTTCAATCGTTTCATTGATTATTACCGACGTGCTGGCGATTTGAATGCAAAACCAGGAAAAGAGGATGGGCGCGGAGAAAGAGATAAAAGTTCACGTCCAAGAGAAGCGGGTAAAACACGGTTTTTTGTAAATATCGGCAAGCGTGATGGCCTGAATCCAGGAGCTCTACTTCGCGTTGTTTGCGATGCTAGCGGACTTAAGTCAGACAAAATTGGCAGAATTGATTTAATGACATCCTTCTCATTTTTTGAAGCAGATGAGGAATATACAGAGCGAATTTTACGCAATGTAAACGGTCAAATTTTTGAGGGGCACAAGGTCTTGGTTGAGGTTTCCTCATCTACCCCGGTAAAATCAAAAGGATTCTCAAAAGGAGGTAGAAAATTTGATTCCCCGAGAGGCCGTGGGCGTTTTGGAGGTGACACAAAAAAAAATAATACCCGATCTGATCAAAACAGAAATAAAGAAAATTTTAAATCAAAACGAAAAAAACGATAATTCAAAATTTGGAAATCAGAAACATCGCCATAATTGCTCACGTCGATCACGGAAAAACAACGCTGGTTGACAAAATGATAGAGGCTGGAAACTTTTTAAACGAAAGGGATCGTCCAACCGGTGAACTCATCATGGATAGTAATGATCTCGAGAGAGAACGCGGAATTACCATTGTCTCAAAAAATGTGTCCGTCAGTTATAAAAAAACAAAAATAAATATAATCGACACTCCCGGACATGCCGACTTCGGTGGTGAGGTGGAGCGCGTACTAAATATGGCAGATGGGGTTTGTCTTTTGGTTGACGCTTTTGAAGGGCCTATGCCTCAAACACGTTTTGTTTTGGGGAAAGCTCTTTCAATGGGAATAAAGCCGCTACTGGTAATTAATAAAGTAGATAAGGAAAATTGCACCCCGGACGAGGTTCATGAAAAGGTATTTGACTTGATGTTTGAATTAGATGCAAGCGAGGAGCAACTTGATTTTCCGACGATTTACGGCTCGGCAAAAAATGGTTGGATGTCAGAAGACTGGAGAAAACCAACACAAACTATAACACCTCTTTTAGACTCTATTTTGGCTTATTTCCCCCCAAGAAAAATCGAGGAAGGCAACACACAAATGCTTATAACTTCATTGGATTTTTCATCTTATTTAGGACGTATTGCAATTGGACGCCTTTCTAGAGGCCAACTAAAAGAAAACCAGATGATTTCATTGGCCAAACGAAACGGCAGTATTCAAAAACATAGAATTAAAGAAGTTTTTGTATTTGAAGGCCTCGAAAAAATCAAGGTTTTGTCCGTTGAGGCAGGAGATATTTGCGCAGTGACCGGAATTGATGGTTTTGAAATTGGTGATTCTATTTGCGACTCAGACGATCCTCATTCACTTCCTACGATACAACTCGATGAACCCACTATGTCCATGCTATTTACCATAAACGATTCTCCATTTTTTGGTAAAGACGGAAAATTTGTTACCTCAAGACACATTCAAGAACGCTTACTCAAAGAATTGGAAAAAAATCTGGCCTTGAGAGTTATTGATACGGATAAAGCGGACCGCTGGCTCGTATATGGCCGTGGTGTTCTCCATTTGTCTGTTTTAATTGAAACCATGCGCCGAGAGGGATATGAAGTTCAAGTTGGACAACCACAAGTCATCATAAAAGAAATTGAAGGATTGAAATGCGAACCTGTAGAGGAACTCACCATTGATTTACCAGAGGGATTCAGTGGAACAGCAGTTGAGGCAGTAACCTCACGAAAAGGTGAATTGACAAATATGGAGCCCAGAGGTGGTAGAATGATTATTCAATTCATCATTCCCTCGAGAGGAATTATTGGTTTGAGAAGTTATTTATTGACTCAAACGGCCGGTGAGGCTGTAATGACTCATCGCTATTTAGAGTACCAGCATTTCAAAGGAGATATTCCCGGCAGGCAGAATGGATCACTCATTTCCCTGGAGCAAGGCACTGCCATTCCATATTCATTGAATAATTTACAAGACAGAGGAAAATTTTTCATCCATCCGAGTGAGGACATTTACGAAGGTCAAGTTATCGGAGAAAATTCGAGAGCAGGAGATTTGTGTGTAAATGTCACTAAAACAAAAAAACTAACAAATATGCGTGCATCAGGATCTGATGATAAGGTGAGATTGGCGCCGCCTCGCGTATTCAGTTTGGAAGAATGTTTAGAATATATTCAAGATGACGAATATGTCGAGGTTACACCTAGGAATCTAAGAATTCGAAAGATTTTGTTGAAGGAAACCGATAGAAAAAGAGCAGGTAAATCATAAATATGTAATAATTGTATTTTTATTTCGTTTCGCTAATATGAAAATTTACCCCATATTTCTTACGTTTCTTGTCTGTTGCAGCAGCTTTGCACAGCAGCCAAATTATTGGTCGCGCTCTGAAGTAGGGATAAATTTTGGACAGATGTACTACATTGGAGAACTGAATCCCTACACTCCCTTTTACAATAGTAAAAATGCATACGGCATCATGTACAGACTGAATAGAAATGGTCGAACGGCATACAGACTTAACTACACTTATGGAAATTTAGCTGCTAATGACTCCGAGTCAAAAATCCAACAAAATATTACTCGAAACTTAAATTTTAAAACTGCAATACACGAAATCGCTGGAGGAATAGAATTCTATTTTAAACCCTATCAACTTGGTAATAAGCGCTACCCAGAAACTTTCTATTTTTTGGCACAAGTTGGTATGTTTTATATGAACCCGAAAACGGAAATCAATGGGGAATGGATAGAACTTCAACCTCTCGGAACCGAAGGTCAAACGGGAAAAAAAAGATACAATAACTTGCAGTTGTGCGTACCAATAGGTATGGGATATAAATGCGCTATTGGAAAAGTTATGGCAATGAATATCGATTTATCCATTCGTAAAACCTTTACCGATTACATCGATGATGTTGGCTCTAATACCTACGCAGGCCTTGATGATTTTATAAATCATGATGATGCCGAACTGAGTTATTTTCTTTCAAATCAATCGATCAACGGATCTCGCAACGAGAGGCGAGGAAATCAGGCGACAAAAGATTGGTATGTTTATGCAGGAGCCTCTCTCACATTCAAGCTTGGAGATGGTAATGTGTGTTGGAATTTCAAGTAATACCAGATTACCCAAAGAGCTTTCGTAAAATTCGGCGTATTCTTTACAGCCTTTCACCTTTTTCATAGAGACAACCAGTTTCTTTTGAAACGCATTGTCTGAATCATTACTATTCAAATGCTCATAGGTCTGCTGAAATTCGAACATACATTGCTCGGGATCATTTAC
>VGMK01000160.1 GCA_016866375.1 Bacteroidota bacterium | reverse complement strand
TTAACAGCATATTCAATTGTTTTTTTATTCATAACGGGTAAGGTACCGGGGTGACCTAAAGTTACGACACTCACTTGCGTGTTGGGCGAAGCACCATACTCGTTGATATCATTCGAATAGGCCTTTGATTTGGTTAGCATTTGAGCATGCACCTCTAAACCAATTACCGCCTCGTATTTTGCTTTTATTGAATCGTCGATTGCCATTAAATTCTTGAAATTAATTCTTTCATAATCAAGGTCATTTTTGGTTCTTGCCTACTCGCTACTTCAATGACATCCTGTACACTCACTTTTTGTATTTTTCCACGAACACCCAAGTCAGTGATTATAGAAATGGCAAAGCAGGGGATTTCCATGTGTCGCGCAACGATAACTTCGGGTACAGTAGACATTCCAACGGCATCTGCTCCAATTATCCTGACATAAGTGTATTCAGCCGGAGTTTCAAGGGTTGGCCCAGTCAATCCTGCGTATGTCCCTACAGCAATACGAATGTTATTTTCTGCGGCTATTTTTTGAGCTAAGGATATCATTTCAGGATCATAAGGTTCACTCATATCCGGGAAACGTGGGCCGAGCTCATCTATGTTCTTTCCAATGAGCGGATTACCTGGAAACAAATTAATATGATCGTTTTGAATCATTATTTCACCAACTTCAAAATCTGGATTTACACCTCCTGAAGCGTTGCTTACAAAAAGTCGCTCAATTCCAAGTAATTTCATCACGCGCACCGGGAAGGTTACTTGTTGCAGGGAATAGCCCTCATAGTAATGAAATCGGCCTTGCATAGCCACCACATGTTTTCCTCCTAACTCTCCAAAAATTAATTTACCGGAATGACTCTCCACTGTGGAGACAGGGAAATTAGGAATTTCTTCGTACGAAATCTGATCTATGATGTTAATTTCCTTTACAAGACCTCCCAGTCCGGTTCCAAGTATGATACCAATAGAGGGCTTAACATTTGTTTTGGATTTAATATAGTTTACGGAGGCTTCAAATTGTGCTAACATAAGCTAAGATAAGTTGATTAAATTCTTGTTCATTTTCTAATGTTGTCTCGATGGGAATATAAAACCAAGGATAGTTTGAAATCCCCCATTTTTCGATGAATGGAAGCAAACGAACATAATCTTTTTCGGTTGTTACAATACTCCAATCTTTACTTACAAAGGTATCAATTTTTTCATGAATGCCTTGAATTTCTCTCGCTGAGAAATTGTGATGGTCCGGAAAAGAAATATGTTCAATTTGTGAGGTTTTACTTACGAATTTAATGAGCGATTCCGGCTTGGCAATTCCTGTTATTACAAGTACTTTGGTAGAAATATTTTTGCAATTTCCAAAAGGGACAGGGGGAGCATATGATATGCTTGCGAAAAAAATGGGTTTATTGTACTTCGCCAAGCTTTCTGTCAATTTATTCTTTTGGTTTTCAGAAATATGTTCGGGGCACTTTGTGACGACGATGATATCAGAGCGTTTGGCGCCACTTCTTCCTTCTCTCAAATTGCCAACTGGCAAAAGGCAGTCTTTAGTAAATAACGAATTGTAGGTGGTCAAAAGTACAGAAAAACCAGCCCTTACTCTGCGGTGCTGAAAGGCGTCATCGAGAATAATTATACTTTTAGCGAGCTCTTTCTTCAAGGTACGAATTCCGAGTTCCCGGTTTTCCGAAACTGCAACTTTCACATTTTTTTTAAATCTTCTAAAATAAAGCAGTGGTTCGTCTCCAACTTCTTGTGCCCTATGCTTTTCATTCAGTAAAAGAAAGCCTTTGGTATTTCTTCCGTGTCCACGAGATAAAATATCAACTGAATGGTGCTCGCTCAATAGTTTTGTGAGGTAAACGGTCATTGGGGTTTTTCCTGTACCTCCGACTGACAAATTTCCCACTGTAATGGATTTTTCGGGTATAAGGTAGCTACTCAAAATGGACCTATCGAAGAGAAAATTTCTTGAAGTGGTAATCGCCCACCAAATAAGGCTAAATGGAAAAAGTAAACGCCGAAGCATTTTTGTAAAATTCACACTTAACTAACGTGATAATCAGAAAATTCTTGTTCGTCTGCATAATAATAAATGCGAATTAGGGCAGTGTCATTCATGAAATCTATTTTACCAACTTCTACACGATTGATACTAAGACCCGTTCTTTTTTCCAAATCTCCCTTCATTGCCTCATAATTTTCAGGGGTAATCAAATCAATACGTTCATAATTAATGGTTTTGCGTGTTTCATGTTTCATTAACCACAAGCGCTCCAGAATGAATGTTAAGGCAACGGTAACAATATTAATAATGGCAATTTCCGCTACACTTATATTGTTCATTCCCAATGCGTTTACAACGCTAAGACCGATCACCAAAAATAAATAAGTCATTTCTTTTATTTCGATAGCGTCAGTACGGTAACGTATAATACCAAAAATAGCAAATAGCCCAAGCCCCATTCCTGTATCAATATCCAATTTTTTTAGACCAAAGCAGAGGAAAAAGGTAATCATTCCTATCAGGTAATAGGTGAATAAATAATCCTTTCTTTTTGTTTTTGAATAATATAAATAGCGAATGATTATGGTTAAAAAGAAGAGGTTTACAAACATCCTCAGTAAAAGCATGTAAATGTCATTGTCAAACCAAGTAATGTTGATATTTTCAAAAAACAGGCTGAAATTAGTGTTCATTTTTTTCAATTTTATTCAAAAAAAGTAACTTCTTTTTGAATCGGTTAAATTTAAGTTTTTCCTCGCCATATAGCTCCACAGATCCAAGACAATATTTGCTCAATCGATAGGGTCGAATACATTGCGCTTTCATTAATACGTAAAAAGGAGAATTTCGGTTCAATTCTTCCTGTTTTAATTCTGAAATTATCAAATGCGGGAATTTTTTTTCGGTATTTTCGAAATGAAATTTAATGTTAAAATCTAATGTTAATCGTTCATTTATCTTTTTATGCACCAAGGTAATACGCTGAAAAGAATTCCACATGGTGGGTAGAAGGTCAACATCCTTCTTTAAATGTTTCAAGATAAATTCCTTTTG
This sequence comes from Bacteroidota bacterium, assembly GCA_016866375.1. Lineage (GTDB taxonomy): Bacteria > Bacteroidota > Bacteroidia > Flavobacteriales_D > Crocinitomicaceae > UBA952. The sequence continues at coordinate 1,534 of VGMK01000160.1, read as the reverse complement.
CTCAGAATCAAACTTGTTTTGAAAATTAATAGTTTCAATTCTTTTCTTATCCGTGCGACCTTTGAATTTATGTTTAATCTCTAGAAAATATAAATTTGATTCAACATATTTACGAATACGTACCTTGAATCGATTTCCTTTTCCGTTGTGATGATCTCTAAAAAACCGAAATTGGGGATCATCAAAATACAAACTTTCGTAATGAGGTGTATTGGTGCCATTAATCGTCAGAATCTGATAATCGGATTTAATTTCAGATAAAAAAAAGGAGAGTTTGTTAAAGTGAAAGGCAAATTTGGTATCTGTTCTATTCATCAACCTCACTCTGTCCATTTCCTCCAACGATATTGGTTCATATTGAGCGAGAATGTTTTCTAAATTTGAATGCGACATTAACTCAAAGTTAAGAGAATTATTTCCTAAACATGAAATGATGATGGTTTTATTTAAAACTTGCACCTATCGTCATTGACTGAATCGCTATATTTGTTTTATGAGGAAGAAAATTTTACTTCTTGGTTCAGGTGAATTAGGAAAAGAATTTGTAATTGCTTGCCAACGACTAGGTCAATATGTAGTGGCTGTAGATAGTTACGAAGGTGCACCAGCCATGCAGGTAGCGCAAGAGTTTGAAGTAATTAACATGTTGGATGCAGATGCCTTGGATGCAATTGTTGAAAAATACGCGCCAGACATCATCGTTCCTGAAATAGAAGCAATAAGAACAGAGCGATTTTATGCCTATGAGGAATCAGGCATTCAAGTGGTACCGAGCGCTAAAGCCGCAAATTTTACGATGAATCGTAGGGCAATAAGGGATTTGGCAGCTATAAGTCTTGGGGTGAAAACTGCCCCATATAAATACGCGACGTCATTCCAGGAATTGAAAAAAGGAATCGAATTTACGGGTATACCATGCGTCGTGAAACCGTTAATGTCTAGTTCGGGAAAAGGACAAAGTGTTATCAAGTCGGAGTCTGACATAGAAAAGGCATGGAACTACGCCATGGAAGGTTCACGCGGTGATTTGAGAGAAGTAATCGTAGAAGGTTTTATAGATTTTGATTATGAAATTACCTTACTTACCGTTACACAATCCAATGGAAATACGTTGTTTTGCCCTCCAATTGGTCATCGTCAAGAACGTGGAGACTATCAAGAAAGCTGGCAACCAATGGCGATGGACTCTAAACATTTAAAAGAAGCACAGGAAATGGCAAGAGAGATTACTAGCGCTTTGGGCGGCAACGGAATTTGGGGAGTTGAATTCTTTATTACGAAAGAAGGGGCTTATTTTTCTGAATTATCTCCTCGACCACACGATACAGGCATGGTTACTTTAGCGGGAACTCAAAATTTTTCTGAATTTGAACTTCATGCGCGCGCCGTTCTTGGTATTCCAATTGTAAATATTAACCTTGAGCGAAATGGTGCAAGTGCCGTAGTGCTAGCGCATCATGAGTCAACAGAATTCCCGAGCTACGACGGAGTGACAGAAGCTGCGCAAGTACCCAATACCGATTTTAAATTGTTC
>VGMK01000159.1 GCA_016866375.1 Bacteroidota bacterium | reverse complement strand
CAACCTCTAGTCGAATGTTTATCTTACCACGAGCAATGGTTTTTAAGTTGCAAGTGACAGTTTTGGATTTTAAATCATAGTAAATAGGAATAAATACATCGTTGATAAACAGCGAATAGTTCCCAATTTCTGATTGCAAATCACTTATTGTCCATTTGAGGAAATTTTTAGAATAACTCGTGTCGCTCGTCAAATAACTGCTCGAAATTTTTGGAGGAATTGAATCCCAAGCCAAAGAGGGTATGCCTAGGACCTTCGTTTCAGCTTTAATTTTGTCCCCATCACGACTAGTTTTAGTGTATTTACCGTTTATTCGTACAAAACATTTCGTTGGATTATTCTTTGGAATTTGGGTTTGAAAAATTGCAGCCTTACTCAGAGGAACAGATTGATTGAGTAAATTCGCTTTTTTTGCTGGTTGCATCAATGTGAATGGGTCTAATGTATATTGGAATGTAGAATAATCACCAAGCACAGCTTGCTCGGGTTGAAAGTGGGTCAGAGTATTGAATACCTCACTCGACCGATTAAAGTCAAAGGGCAATAGCCAAAAGGCATATGCATTGGAATTATTATTTCGGTCGGAAACAACAATACGAACGTGAATTTTTTGCGAAGAAAACTTAGTTAAATAATCCGTTGTTTCATCTAGTTTGTATATATGTAGAGGATTTCCCTCAGATGAAAATAATTTATGCCACTTCATTTTATTTATTCGATACGCCTGATAATCGCAATAGTCATTAACATAACAGGTATGATCAAAGGAGATAGAGTCCATCACGCAACGGTAGACGAGCGCATTGTTAAAATAAACTTCGGATTTAAATATGTCAAATTTATTTCCATTGATCGTCATTTTATCTCCCCCCTGTATCAATAAACCAACGGATGCCGCCTCGGAAAAAGTTGGTTTCGTCAAGGATATATGCGGTAAAGCTTCAATATTTTTCGTTTTGTCTAAGGTTGGGCTTACGGAAATATGAGAATTTCCAATGACGAATCCTTGTTTTGAAATCGGAACTAATTTGATAGTTTCGATAAACGGTGCGAAATCATCGATTAAACGAAATCCATGATTTAGGGGATTCAATGCAGTTTCTGAGAGGGTTTCCCTAATTTCAAAATGCAGGTGTGGACCTGTAGAATTGCCTGAATTTCCCGAATAAGCAATTTGTTGACCTTTGATTACAGGGAGTGTGAAAGCGTCAAGTGTTATATCTATTTCATTTTGTTGATGTTGGATTTGCCATTGGACTACCGCGGAATCTACCTTGCCGAAAAATTTCGAACAATGCGCATAAACTGAGGTTTGTCCATTCGGATGATTAACATACAGTACCTTTCCATAACCGTCTCTCGAAATGCGAATTCTTGAAACGTATCCTTCTCGAATGGAATAAATCGGTATGCCTTCAACCCCATTGGTTCGAAAATCCATACCCATGTGGAAGTGATTTGGTCTGATATCGCCAAAAAAACTACTGACATTCAGTGGAAGGCCGAGTGGAGAGTGAATACCGTCTGACACAATTGCGTTTTGTGAAAGAAAATAGTAAGGTACAAGTTGAAAAAAAAAGAGGAGTGAACGCATACTCAAAGATAGAAAATTTAAAAAAAAATAAAATAGATTTTGAAAAATGATGTTGATGTTCCTTTCATTGTTAACTTTGTACAAAGTCTTAAATGATGACTGATAAAACAAAAGAACTTATAGTTGATATTCAGAATTTAGCAGATTCTGCACGTCGAAAGTTACTTGCTTGTGAAACTGATAAAGAAGCGCTGATTGAGAAAAATGAGAACCTATCATCACAGCTATTGAGTGCAGAGTCAGTTGTAGCTCAATTGAAGAAAGAGCTTGATGAGTTGAAATCAGTATTGATTAAGACGGAAACTAATTTGGTTGAGAAAAGCATTGGCGGAAGAGACAACGAGGCCATTGACAAATTAGTGAAGGAAATTGATAATTACATTGAAAAATTGAAGAAATAGTATGAGTAAGAGTGCCATAAAAGTTTCCATTGTAGGGAGAACTTACCCTTTAAATGTATCAGAGGACGAAAAAAGTGCTGTGATGAAGGCTGCAGAGGAAATCAATAGGGCCGTAGAATACCTGAGAAAGCACTACGCTGTAAATGATGCTCAGGATCTTCTTGCTATGTCTTCGTTACAATTATTAGCGAAATATTCCAAAACGAGTAAAGTCGAAAAAGGAAATGTCGATGACCAGGAGCTGAACGAGCAACTTGCGTCATTAAAAGACAGTTTGCAATCCCTTCTCTAATTTCCGCATTTCAAGACCTTAAATTTTAAGGAAATGGATGTAATCATTTATGGAGTACTAGGTTTATTAGCTGGTGGCGGCGTTACGCTCGTCGCGCAGCGATCTCTACTCAGAACAAAAAGTCAAAAATTAATTAAAGATGCTGAGCAGGAGGCGGAGCGCATCAAAAAAGAAAAAATGCTTCAGGCGAAAGAGAATTTTCTGAAGTTGAAGGAGGAGCACGAGGCAGTTATGAAAGACAGAGAAAGAAAACTTCAATCAAACGAGGATCGTGCACGTTCAAAAGAAAAAAATCTGGATCAAAAAATGGAGGAAATTGGAAGGAAAGAAGGAGAACTTAAAAAAATACAGTCTGATTTTGATTCAAAATATCAGGGTCTAGAGCTACGGCTTCAAGAAATTGATAAAATCCAACAAAAAAGGGTGGCAGAATTATCAAAAATCGGTAACCTTTCTGTGAACGATGCAAAGACGCAATTGATGGAAGCACTCAAAGATGAGGCGCGGACTGCCGCCATGGCCTCCATCAAAGAAATTACGGAAGAAGCTAAACTTAATGCAAACCGCGAGGCGCGCAAGATTGTAATTCAGTCCATTCAGCGTGTTGCAACAGAGCAGGCGATCGAAAATGCGGTGACTGTCTTTAACATTGAGTCGGATGAGGTGAAGGGTCGGATTATTGGACGAGAAGGACGCAATATTCGCGCCTTGGAGGCTTCTACTGGTGTAGAAATTATAGTAGACGACACGCCTGAGGCTATCATACTTTCTTGCTTTGATCCTGTTCGCAGGGAGATAGCGAGACTATCTCTCCATCAATTAGTCACAGACGGTCGAATTCATCCTGCAAGAATTGAAGAAGTAGTTGCAAAAACGAAAAAACAATTGGAAGAAGAAATTGCCGAAACAGGGAGAAGAACAACCATCGATTTAGGTATTCACGGATTGCATCCCGAACTGATGCGCATGGTTGGACGCATGAAGTACAGGTCGTCTTATGGTCAAAACCTATTGCAGCACTCCCGCGAGGTTGCAAATTTATGTGCTATAATGGCGGCTGAATTAGGTCTAAATGTGAAGTTAGCAAAACGTGCAGGACTTCTCCACGACATTGGGAAAGTTCCTGACGAGGAACCCGAGTTGCCACACGCCATTTTAGGGATGAAAGTTGCAGAAAAATTTGGTGAGAAAGGAGAAGTATTAAATGCAATTGGTGCACACCACGATGAAATTGAAATGACTACTCTGATTTCTCCAATTGTTCAAGTTTGTGATGCCATTTCAGGTGCTCGGCCTGGAGCGAGAAGAGAAATTGTTGAGGCATACATTAAAAGGATAAAAGAGTTGGAATCATTGGCTCTTTCATACGATGGAGTATCGAGTGCATATGCGATACAAGCGGGCCGTGAATTGCGGGTTTTAGTGGAGGCAGAAAAGGTCTCGGATCAAAAGTCAGAAGAGCTTTCTTTTACTATTTCTCAGCGTATCCAGACAGAAATGACCTATCCCGGGCAGGTTAAAGTTACTGTAATTCGCGAGAAACGTACTGTAAATTACGCAAAGTAGCAACTATTTATTATGTTTCTTTGTTTGTTAAAGCGTGGAGAATACTTTATACATCGCGGGGCCTTGTAGCGCTGAGTCGCTAGCGCAACTCACCGCCACGGCCAGTCAGCTGAAAGAAATTTCATTCATGTACTTTCGTGCCGGAGTTTGGAAGCCACGGACGCGACCAGGTTCGTTTGAGGGGCACGGTGCTGAAGCACTGCCATGGTTGAATGAAATTCAACAGCAATTCGGCTATAAGGTTGCTATAGAAGTTGCCTCAGCACATCATGTTGAACTTGCATTAAAATCGGGAATTGATGCGTTTTGGATTGGTGCTCGATCAGTAACCAATCCTTTCACAGTGCAGGAAATTGCAGATTCTTTGAAGGGTGTAGATATTCCTGTTTTTATCAAGAACCCTGTAAATCCTGATTTAAAACTTTGGATTGGTGCAATTGAACGCGTTGAAAAAGCAACAAATCATGCACTGCATGCCATACACCGTGGATTCTCGGTGTATGAAAAATTACGTTACCGTAATGACCCGAATTGGCAAATAGCACTTGATTTTAAAATTGAACGTCCAGATATTCCACTTATTTCTGATCCGTCTCACATGGGAGGAAGCAGGGCATTGTTATTGGAGTTAAGTCAAATTGCCATGGATTTACATTTTGATGGGCTGCATTTAGAAGTTCACCATGATCCGTTAAATGCTTGGACGGACGCTGAGCAGCAAGTTACTGGCCCAGAATTATTACAGATATTGTC
>VGMK01000158.1 GCA_016866375.1 Bacteroidota bacterium | reverse complement strand
CAAATCATCTGAAAGGTAATAATTGAAGATAGAAGCGATAAAAGGAGCTTCTGGTTTTAAGTCGTTTTTCCAATGAATCATATGCTAAATTTATAATATATTTTCACTGCCAAATGCACGTCATTTGTACGATATACTTTTGAATATCACACATCAATTCAGTGATTTATTTGACCTTATGATCGTGTTAAAAATTACACCAACAAGTATTACTAAAACCCCGACCATTACAACTGAGTTTAAACGTTCGTCCAAAATTAAATAACCGACTAGGAATGCATAAACAGAGCCCAGGTACTGAAACGGCATAATTACCGAGGCGCTTTCGCAATGCAGGGCTCTGGTCAACGAAATTTGAGCGATTTGAGTACATATTCCAATTAAGATTAAAATTAACCATTCAATACCAACAGGCATTACAAAGTCAAATAAACACCAAAACGACATCACCGGAATAGCCATCATCGGAAAGTAGCTTACAATATTTATCGGTTCATCCGTCGGCTTCAAGCGCACAATGGCCACGTAAGCAATTCCCGAACAGGCAGCTGACAAAACACCCAAACCCACCCATAGAGGATTCAATGAAACGGGAGCATCCGATTGAATCACCCCATTCAGTCCAATTAATACAACACCTATGAACGCTGTGATGACAAAAAGCCATTGTATTTTCAATATTTTTTCTTTCAGAATGGCCATGGCAAAAAGCATTGTAAAAATAGGCGCTAAATACTGAATTGTGGATGCTACTGCAATAGGCATGTTTTGGATCGATTGAAAAAATATCGTAAGTGCCATCATCCCACTAAACCCTCGAATTGTCAGCCACTTTTTATTTGTTCCAAAAAAAGGCAAGCCTCTGTAGACAATTATGCAGGAGCTGATGGTGAATGATATAATGGAACGGGCCAATACTAATTCATGAGCTGGTATCCTCTGCAGTCCGGGAATTACGTTATTTTCAGCACCCATACCAAAAAGCTTTACAAAAAAATTCACTACTAAAAAGGAGAGTCCCGAGAGGATTATATAGAAAACGCCTTTTTTCATATGCGAACAAAAGTACAGGTATTTTTCGTTCACTGAGGCCCAGATATTTTTAAAAATACCGGATAAAAGTTTTTAAATTTTAGGATTTTCAAAAGTGGAAAGTCTTCAGAATCAAAAAAAGGTGACCCTAAAAAATTTCTTTAATTGCCCCCTTTTTTCTTCGTTTGGGAATACCCCTCATTTATTAGTATATCGAATATTTTATCCTTAAAATTCCCTTGTATAAGAATTTCATTTTGCTTTACCGTTCCTCCAACACCACACTTAGTTTTCAATAGCTTACCGAGTTCTTTGGCATCATCTTCCAGACCCTGAAAGCCCTCGATAAGTGTTACTTCCTTACCCCCGCGTTGCTTTCTATCTATGCTCACATACAAACGCTGAAGGTTTTTGGGAGGTGTTTCGGAATGCCCTTCTGATTCCGCTTCGTAATGAAAATTGGGGTTAGTCGAATAGACAACATTTACCCATTTTTTATTTTTTTTTGACATTTTATTGGACAAATTAATTTGAAATTCAATCAAAAATACTTAATTTCAGTAGATGTTGGAAGAGGGGGGAAAAAGGATACATGGACAAAGATATGTATCACTAGACGATGATTTATCGAGAACTGATGACTTGGTCTTATTGGCCAAATGGTTAGACCCCATCAATCCTCTACATGCTATTCCAATCGCCGAGGCAATCCTTTCTAAGATTCATTTTGAGTGGAATAAACTTAGAGCATACGACGATATTGAATTAAGCCTAGTATTTGGTTTATCGGATCCATACGTAAAAAGGCTTCAACTCATGCTGGAAATTACACAGCGCATGAAAAACGAGCAAATTAAACAATTCACATACCTTACCTCGCCATCGTGCGTTCATGAACTCATGAAGAGTTACCTGTCTTATCTTTCTCATGAGGAATTTTATGCCATCTACGTCAATAATGCCAAAAAACTACTAGGCATTTCCTGTATTTCAAAAGGAGGATTAACAGCCACCCTTGCGGATGGAAGGGTTATTTTCAATAAAGCCCTCCTTCTCTGCGCGACCGGTATTATCTTGTGTCACAACCATCCTTCTGGAGTCCTGAAAGAAAGTAAAGCCGATGTTGCACTTACAAATGCCCTGTATGAATTCGGAAAATTAATCGATATCGCGATATTAGACCATGTCATTTTCACAGATAATGGTTATATTAGCTTTCAAGAAGAAGGACTCTTGTCATGACAAAAAAGCGCATCTTTACCATCATTGGGGCTCGACCTCAGATCATCAAGTCCTCAGCGTTGAGTCGTGCCATTCGTCAACATTTCTCTCAGTATATTGAGGAGATTATTGTGCATACCGGGCAACACTACGATGCAAATTTATCGGATGTATTTTTTGAGGAAATGCAAATTCCAAAGCCGAAATATAATCTAGAAGTTGGAAGTGGAAACCACGGTGCAATGACGGCTAGAATGATTGAGGGGCTGGAAAAATTGCTCCTTGAGGAAGAGCCTGATGCAGTGGTGATTTATGGGGATACAAATTCCACGTTGGCGGGCGCAATCGCGGCAGCTAAAATTCATATTCCTGTGGTACATATTGAGGCAGGTCTGAGATCCTTTAATAAAGCCATGCCAGAAGAATTGAATCGCATTACAAGTGATCATATGTCGACACTTTTGTTTACACCTACAAAAGCAGGATTACAAAATCTTGAAAGAGAGGGTTTCGATTTATGTTTAAATGAAAAGGCAACAATTGACAAACCAAATATTTATTATTGTGGGGACATCATGCTCGACAATAGCAAATATTTTTCTGAAGTTTCACAACTTAATTCAAAAATTTTAAAGGATTTAAAAGTTGAACCAAATTCTTACGTGTTATGCACTATTCATCGTGATTCGAATACTGACAGTTCGTCAAATCTGACCTCAATTTTTCGAGCGCTCATAAAAATTACCAAAGACCATGACCTCAAGGTAATTCTACCCATTCACCCCAGAACGCGTCATAAAATGCAAGACCGTTTAGATGCCAAATTTTATGAAGAAATAATGAACCATGCAGCAATTAAAATTATTCCACCTGCAGGTTTTTTGGACGTCATTGCCTTGGAAAAAAATGCACGTATTATCATAACGGACAGTGGAGGCTTACAAAAAGAGGCATTTTTCTTTCAAAAACCTTGTGTCGTTTTACGTGAGGAAACAGAATGGATAGAAATTGTCCAAAACGGAAATGCCAAGACCTCTGGTGCTGATTTAGATAAGATTTGCCGAAGCACAGATGAACTTTTAAAGAAGAGTGATTATACATTTCCCTCATTTTATGGTGATGGGAAGGCAGCTGATTTTATAGTAAAAAAAATTATTGAGAATTTAAAGTAGATGATACACATATTTGTAACAGACTTAAACGAACGAATGAAATACACATTCGAATTCATCTTCAAAGAAAGAGGTATTCGTTACAAGTTGTGGTACAACTACAACGAATTTATTCATATCACAGAGCCACGATTAAACTATTCTAACTCCGAAATTGAAGGTGTTATTAAAATTGAGCCATCTTCTGTTTTATATGACTCAGATATTGGAAACTATGCCATTGAAAAAACTCTTTTTTATCAAGAGTATTGCCTAAGTTTTAATGCCAATGTAGACCCAATCGCGAGTATTTTCTATATTCTCAGTAGAATGGAGGAATATAGCTCGACCCACCGGGATGATTGGGGTAGATTTGAAGGCAAGAACAGTGTTCTTTTCCGCTTCGGTTGGCATGAACAAGTAATGTGCGACAGGTGGGCAATGGATTTAATTAATTGGCTAAAAAATACGATGAATTTCAAGCCTCACCTGAGAAAGCAACACGTACAATTTTTACCAACGTTTGATATTGATAATGCATACGCATACAAACATAAGGGAATCTGGCGAACAATACTTTCTAATTCTAAAGACTTCTTACTGGGTAGACAAAAAAGGATTATTGAACGCCAAAAGGTTCAAACCGGAACTTATAGAGACCCATACGACACTTATGATAAAATTTATAACCTGAAAATGAAAGGAATAGAGTTTAGAATGTTTTGGTTACTTGGCGATTTCGCAAAATTCGATAGAAATATATCGTTTCGTAATAAACGTCATAGGCGTCTGATACAACGTATGAGAACTGCATGTGAAATTGGTATCCACTCAAGTTTTAAGTCAAATAATTACGAGTTTTTCCTACATAACGAAATCGAGCGCCTTGAAAAAATAATAGCCAATCGCGTGCATTTTGCTAGGCAACATTACCTCATCTTAAACCTTCCACTGACCTATGAAACTTACATCGAACAGGAAATTACCGATGACTACACAATGGGTTATGCCGACATCTGCGGCTTTCGCTTGGGAACAGCAAGACCTGTGAAATGGTTCAATTTGAGAAAAAATAAAATTACCAAATTAGTACTTCATCCATTTGCTTTCATGGATGGGACACTAAATGAATATCTTAAATTAACCCCTATTGAAGCAATTGGAAAGATTGCAGAACTTTACAACGAGGTTAAAGATTTCGGTGGAGAGTTTTCTTTTATATGGCACAACGAAACGATCGGAGACTATGGAA
>VGMK01000157.1 GCA_016866375.1 Bacteroidota bacterium | reverse complement strand
ATCGTTTATTGGGTTCAAATAGCGGGCTTTAAAAGTAAATTAGATTAATATTTATTTAATAAGGAATTCAAAAGGGGCTTAGGCCCCTTTTTTTATTCACTTTATTTAAATAGCATCATTTAAGCTTATTACAGAATTTGAAACTATTTCTCTAGATTAATACATTTACTCGAAAAGAGATTATTAGTTTTTATCCATTTACCAAGTCTACTTTTTTCGATTGTTTACGGCCTCGTAAATTACATGTTGAATATTCGTTCGGATATTCATGTCGCGAATTTTCCAATTTTCAGCACTCGGATTCACACGGTTAGAGAGAAAAATAAAAATTACATTATCCTTAGGGTCCGCCCAAGCAAGGGTCCCGGTAAATCCGGAATGTCCAAAACTCTGCTGTGAAGCTAGTTCATCGCAGGTGCCACCACCACTTGCTTTAGGTCGATCAAAACCCGCACCTCTGCGGTTTCCCGGGAATTGAGCTCTGTTATATTCATCCATTGTGGCAGCACTGAAATACTGTTTACCTCCGTAATTTCCTTTGCACAAGAAAAGTTGCATAATACAAGCCAAATCGTAAGCGTTCGAAAACAATCCAGCATGACCTGCAACTCCACCAAGCATAGCAGCGCCTTGATCGTGAACATACCCATGAACCAATTGGTTTCTGAAGTAGTTGTCTTTTTCCGTCGGGGTAATACGTTCCTTTGGGAAATAGTTTAACGGTAAATAGCGCATTGTTTTCAAGCCCATAGGCTCATAAATGTTTTTTAGGAGATAGGTGTGTTGAGATTCTCCAATTAAATTTTCAACAATTTTCTTCGTAAAATAAAAACATAAATCAGAGTATTTAAATCCCTGCTCAGATCTCGGTGTTTTATAAATTTGAGCATACATGCTGTCTACATAAGTATCTTTCATGAAAATGTTATCAGCTACTGCCAATGTATAACCTTCTCTCTTTGAGATACTGTAAATAGCAGGGTTTAATTGTTCATTCACTTTCGTGCGGTTATAAAATGGAATATATGGAACAAAACCAGCTTGGTGGGCCATCATGGCGCGTATGTTCACATTCGCATAGGAGGTATTTTTAGTTTCTTCTAGGTAATCTCCTAGGGTTTTCGATAAATCGAATTTCCCATCCGAATGTAATTTCATAGTCAGCAGGGTAGAGGCAGCTATTTTAGTGATTGAAGCAATGTCATAGAGATCATCGTTTTCTACCTTTTTCGCATTCTTATCATACGAGTGATTCCCATAGGAATTATTGAGAATAATCTTATTATTCACCGCCACCAGCACTTGACAGCCAGGATAGGCTCCTGCTTTAATTCCTCCAATGGCAATCTCTTCAATTTTCTTTATATAGGATGAATCAATTCCAAGTTCCTGTGGGGAGCTGAACTTCAAACGACCGTTTGTTTTCATTGAAAGATGATTACTTTGTTGGTTTTTAATCTCTATTGCACCTACTAAAGCTTGTGCAGTAATTTTTTGAGCAATTACATGATTTTCGTGCGCGAGAAGGATACTGCTAAAACATTCCAAGTCTTGCTTTATTTTCGAGGATCCATCTCCAAAGAAAATAAGAACGTCGTTATTTATATTTTGAAACTCCGTCTTTATATTTTCGGGTAGATCCAAAACTTGTTGATTTTTCTCTTGGCTATGAATAGAAAGTATGGCGACTTCAGCTTGTCTGAGTTGAGTCATTTGCTTTGGCGTTATGGCATCAAATGTAGGGGCATACAATACATCAAAAGCAGCGAAGTGATTTAAAGTGGAATGAAATGAATCAGGATTTCCACCAATTGAAAGGACAGTAATATGTTTTGATAGATCTCCAATTGGAAGAATATTACCGCTGTTTTTCAGTAAAATAAGTTCCTTTTCAAAAAGCAGTTCTTGCTTGTAAACAGGCAGCCCATTATTTTTAAGGAAAAGTTCAGATTTCCAGTAGGTTTGGGGTTCTGGTTTCTGTATTTTTTCTTCTATGGTGTTATTTTTCCAAGCACAGAATGATAAAAGTGCTAACGAAAAAAATGCAAGTAAACTAGTTTTGAAAATTTTTCGATTGGATAATGTCATGCACAAATCTAATATTTTTTATTGTTGACTAAGTTCGTGCCAAATTGACGAGTCTTATTAGTGTACTAATGACACTAACGCAAGATACAAATTTCTTGTTAATTTATCAAATAAACTTCTTAACACCTGGTATTCTCCATGTTTGTAAAAACTGATTGAATTCACATCGAAACAACGACGAATGGCTTAATTTTGCAATACAATCAAAGTTATGCTTGTTAAACATACGCTATGGAATTAATAGGAACTTTTGGTTCTAATGCTGACTTGGGAGCATCCATTGGCCTGAATGGTCTTGGTAATCAGTATTGGAATTTAACTCCGGCAGAGTTAGTGGAGGACTCAATTATTTTAGGTGATGGGATTCTTACAGATACGGGGGCATTGGCGATTGAAACAGGAGAATTTACGGGAAGATCACCAAAAGACCGATTCATTGTTCGAGATGAAATTACAAAGGATGTTGTTTGGTGGGGAGACATTAATATTGGTTTTTCTCCGGAGAGATTTGATGCCTTATTCGATCGGATGAAAGCATATTTGAACGAAAAAGATGTTTATGTAAGGGATGGATTTGCTTGTGCTGACAGTAAATATAGAATGAATATCCGTATTGTAACAGAGTTGCCGTGGTCAAATATGTTCGCTTACAATATGTTCATGCGCCCTACCGAACAAGAGTTGAAAAACTTTTCACCAGATTGGCACATCCTATGTATTCCGGGTTTCAGTGCAGACCCCGAAATAGACGGGACACGCCAACATAATTTTGCCATTTTGAATTTTACGAAAAAAATGATTTTAATCGGTGGAACGGGATATACTGGTGAAATTAAGAAAGGCATATTTTCAGCGTTAAATTTTATTCTTCCACACGAAAGGAATGTTTTACCTATGCACTGCTCGGCAAACATTGGAAAAGATGGAGATACAGCAATATTTTTTGGTTTGTCTGGAACGGGAAAGACAACACTTTCCTCCGATCCCAATCGTCGCTTAATCGGAGACGATGAACACGGTTGGAGTGAAGATACTGTATTCAACTTCGAGGGGGGCTGTTACGCAAAAACAATTGATTTGTCGAGGGAAAAAGAGCCGCAAATTTACGATGCGATTAAATTTGGCGCTTTGTTGGAAAATATAGGTTTTGAAAATGAGACTTCAACCCCAAACTACTCCGACCACTCATTGACAGAAAACACGAGAGTTTCATATCCCATCTACCACATCGAAAATATTGCTGTTCCCTCCCTAGGCAGCGCCCCCAGGAATATCTTTTTTTTAACAGCCGATGCGTTTGGTGTCTTACCGCCAATTTCAAAATTAACGACCCAACAAGCTATGTATCACTTCATGTCTGGATATACCGCTAAAGTTGCCGGGACAGAGGTTGGAATTACTGAGCCAACAACTACATTTTCGGCAGGATTTGGGGCTGCATTTTTACCGCTTCACCCTGCCAGATATGCCAAGTTGTTAGGAGATAAACTCAGTGGTTCTGGTATCAATGTTTGGCTCTTGAATACCGGATGGACAGGAGGTGCTTATGGCGTAGGAACTAGAATAAAATTGTCACACACGCGCGCCATGATAACCGCAGCACTGACAGGAAAGTTAGACCATGAAGCTTATCAAAAACTTCCGGTTTTTGAATTATCATTTCCAGTGGCTTGTGAAGGCGTGCCTTCTGAATTATTGAATCCAAGAAATACTTGGGAAAATAAGGCTGATTACGACAGGACAGCTGCAAATCTGGCTTCTAAATTTGTGAATAATTTTGAAAAATTTGCTTCAGAAACGAGCCAAGAGATTATAGCAGCAGCTCCGAAAATTTTAGTGTAAATAAGAAGTACTTGAAATGAAAAAGCCCCTCGAGGGGCTTTTTCAAAATGTATTTAACTTATTTTTTAGCGCTTGTGCAAAGATTCATCCGAAACTGTCAACTTTTTTCTTCCCTTGCGGCGGCGAGCAGCCAACACACGGCGACCATTTTTTGTGGCCATTCGCGACCTGAAACCGTGTTTGTTTCTTCTCTTTCTTACCGACGGTTGAAATGTTCTTTTCATTTTTTTTAACGTTTATTGAATTCGGGAATGCAAAGATAGGTATTTTTCTTGCTTTCACAAGTAAACTGAAAAAATATTACAGGGGATCAAACTATAAAAATTCAGTTTCTTAGAAAATACATGGTGTAAACAAATCAGAATGGATTATTTTTGTAATCTTAAAAGCGCAGATCAGAACATTGAAAGAGAGTAAAAAGTCAAAACCGAATTTAAAGCAAGCTAAAGGATTTTTAAGGTACTTAAAGCCTTATGGTTTCACTTTCTTTGTTGGTTGGATTTTTCTATTCTTATCAACTTCGGCAGGTTTACTGTTTCCTTATTTGATGGGTAAGTTATTAGGAGCAACGAGCGGTAGTATATCAACAAGTCAAATTAATCTAATTTCTTTGAATGATATAAATCAAGTGGCTCTCGCTTTATTTCTATTGTTTGGCTTTCAATCCTTATTTTCTTTTTTAAGGGTTGTCTTATTTAATAACGTAACTGAAAACGCTCTCAGGGATTTAA
>VGMK01000156.1 GCA_016866375.1 Bacteroidota bacterium | reverse complement strand
AGAAGGGCATTTGTATCCAGAAGCTCCGAATACAAATTAATGGCGGTTGATTATTCGCAAATCGAATTGCGCATCATTGCAGCGTTAAGCGGGGATAAAAATATGATTACGGCTTTTAGAGAAGGAAGGGATATCCATGCCGCGACGGCAACCAATGTGTTTAATGTATCGCTTGACGAGGTTTCGAGAGATCAAAGAAGCGCAGCAAAAGCAGTTAATTTCGGAATAATATACGGGCAGTCGGCTTTTGGACTCTCACAAAATTTAAACATTTCAAGAACCGAAGCAAAAACCATCATCGATGCTTATTTTGAGCAGTTTGGAACCATTAAAAAATACATGGACGACGCCATTTCACAAGCGAGGGAAGTCGGCTATGTAGAAACAATAATGAAACGCAGAAGATATTTGCCAGACATTAATTCTGCCAATGCAGTAGTAAGAGGCTATGCTGAACGAAATGCTATTAACGCGCCAATTCAGGGTTCTGCTGCCGATATTATAAAATTAGCAATGGTAGCGGTTCATAGCAAGATGAAAGCTGAAAACGTGAAATCTAAAATGATATTGCAGGTACACGACGAATTGGTGTTTGATGTTCATGTTTCAGAAGAGTTACTAATGCAACTATTGGTAAAAGAAGCAATGGAAAAAGCTGTTCAAATGGACGTTCCGATGGAGGTAGAGCTGAAGTTAGCGAACAATTGGTTAGAGGCGCATTAGCACATAAAACACCAATAAATGAGCGATACTTATATATCAGACCTCACGTTTGACAAATCCTCCATCATTCAAAAAGGAGAATATGAAAATTGTATTTTTTTAGCGTGTAACTTTTCTGAACTTGACCTTTCAGACTTTAAGTTTATTGATTGTTTGTTCCAAGAATGCAACCTGAGTCTAGCCTTGCTTAACAAAACAGTATTCAGAGAGGTTACTTTTAAAAACTGTAAATTGATAGGTCTTCGATTTGAGTCCTGTCATTCATTCGGCCTATCTTTTACGTTTGAAGAATGTCAATTAACCAACTCTTCTTTTTATCTGTTGAAAATAAAAAACACGGCGTTTAAATACTCGCAACTTAAAGAAGTCGACTTTTCCGAATCAGATTTGACCAACGCTTTGTTTGAAGGTTGTGATTTAATGATGGCGACCTTTGAACATACAATTCTCGAGAAAGCGGATTTTCGCACTTCTTTTAATTATATCTTAGATCCTGAAATCAATAAATTAAAAGGCGCAAAGTTTTCGACTTTGGGGCTATCAGGTTTCTTAACAAAATACAACATTGAAATAGAATGAAAACAAATATTAAAAAACCAATTCTTGCACTTTTACTTTGCATGATAGCACACCTTAGTTTGTCTCAAAACGATTCGGTCCCTCAAAAAAACTTAAGGCGGATTTATAAAAATCATGTCGGTGTTAGTTTAGGAGGGCCTAGTTTTTTTTCAGCAAATTATGAGCGGTTCATTAGTCATAATTTCAGTGTTGAGTTCGGCGCTGGATCTTTGGTTGCTATTTCTGGAGCCCACATTGCGAGTCGATATTATTTTGGTAAGGCCGATAAACCATCTAGAATTTCGCCCTATTTGGGAGTGGCTTTTGGTGCGGCGCTGATTACAGATGGGTTCTCAGGTTATGGAACGGGTTTAGCTTACATTCCCGTCGGCGTGCAATTTCTCAATAAAAGTGGATTCGCATTTTCAGCAGAGGCAGCCTACATGAATCTAGAAGGGGAGAGTTTTCCCATGGGAGCATTGAGAATTTATTCGGACATAAAATACAAAAAACAAAAGCAGAAAAAAGAAGCGAAAGCACTGCGACTTCCCTCTTGGAAAACCGCATATTCATATAGTCCTTACAGCATTGGATTAAATCTTTTTTCTTTAATTAGACCAACTTATTTTTATGAACTGTTCCGAAATTCATATTTTTCCTCAAACCTTAATGTCGATCTTTTTGTCCAACGGGAACTCAATAAGAACTTTGCCCTTAGGGTACCTTTTAGAGTGGGATTTCCTTTGCCAGAAAAAGTGGTTACGTTTAGCACGGATAAATATTTTCATTTTGCCCGAAAGACAATTATTGGAGAAATAGGGATTGAACCTCTTTACTACCTAAACGGGTTAAATAAAATTACTTTTCTTGTGGCTCCGACTCTAGGCGTAGGCAAGGGATTAAAAATGGTGGAAGAACTTCTTGGGCAAAGTTACCCCCAACCGTACAAATATGTTCCTGCCGGGGAATATGTTTATTATAAGATAGGTTGTTTATTAGGCGCTCAGTTTAACCTAACCAAAAGCGTCCAATTTGGATTAGAATTAGGGCTGTATAGGTCAAATCATGAATGGTTTGATGAATTTGATCCTCAATACTACGATTGGGGAAATTCCGCGAAATTCTTTTTGACGTATCGATTTGGAGGAAAAAGAATAAATCATTAGTTCAATTATTGTTTCCGTTTTTTAGTAATTATTAACCAAGCCAAATTCTTGAATTCACAATACTTAAAGTTTACACGTATATTTGTGTGATTAATAAAAACGTATTAAATGGAATTCTGGATTAAAGCAGCGCAACTATTTTTATCGCTTGCTATTCTTGTTACACTTCACGAACTCGGTCACTTCATACCTGCTGTCTTGTTCAAAACACGGGTAGAGAAATTCTACCTGTTCTTTAACCCATACTTTTCGCTTTTCCGCTTCAAAAAGGTAAACGGAACGTGGAAAACATCTTGGTTTAGTAAAAAATCTCCGGAGGAGTGGGATGAGGACAAAAACACCACAGAATGGGGATTGGGATGGCTTCCACTTGGCGGGTACGTAAAAATTGCCGGAATGATTGACGAATCAATGGATAAGGATCAACTAGAAAAACCTAAAGAAGAATGGGAATTTCGCTCAAAGAAAACATGGCAGCGCCTCATCATCATGATTGGTGGGGTTACCGTAAATCTTATATTAGGGTTTATTATTTACATGGCCGTGCTAATGGTTTGGGGCTCTGAACAGGTGGACACCACAAAACTTTCCGAAGGAATGAGCGTGCACCCATACATGGCCACATACGGAATTGAGTCGGGAGACAAAATAATTAAAGTTGAGGGAAAAGAGGTCACCAGTATTAATGAGATAAATAAGGAAGTGCTGCTTCGTGATGCTAAAAAACTGACGATACAGAAAAAATCCGGTGAGGTGAAAGAGATTTCTCTTCCCGAAGGAATAGACATGGATTTGTTCCATGCGGGCGCCATGCCAATAGTGAGCTCTAGAATGTATGCGGCGGTTGTCGATTCAGTTTTTGACGATAGCCCGGCAAAAACAGCCAAATTGAATGCAGGAGATTCTATTTTAAAAGTGAATAATAAAACCATTACTTATTTTGATGAATTACAAGCTGAATTATATCGTTGTAAGGGGCAAAAAGCAACACTCACGGTTCAACGCGGAAAGGAAACAAAACAGTTAAAATCAGATGTGAGGGAAGATGGAACTTTGGGGTTTAAAATGAAGACCACTAGGGTCGCAAATGAAAAAGCCTACACGATAAAAAACTATTCTTTTGGAGAAGGGATTTCTCAGGGATTCACCTATGGAGCCAATACTTTAAGCGATTACATGGCTCAATTTAAGTTTATTTTCACCGAAAAAGGGGCTACCGAAATTGGTGGTTTTGCTTCAATTGGCAATATGTTTCCAGCTTTATGGAATTGGCAGGCATTTTGGCTTAACACGGCATTACTTTCCATTATTTTAGCTTTTATGAATATATTACCTATTCCTGCGTTAGACGGTGGACATGTTGTTTTTCTTTTGTACGAAATGATAACTGGTAAGGAGGCGCCACAGCGCGTTCTTGAGGTTGCGCAGTACATTGGGCTTGCACTGCTTCTCGGGCTTATGATATATGCTAATGGTAACGATATCGTGAAGTTCTTTTTTAAATGATTCGCCTAGTACTTATTCTCTTCACTGTTAATGTTGCATTAGCCCAACAAAGCTGGATGGGTACCTGGTGTGGCAAATTAGCCATTCAAGGCCAAGAGCTGAGGTTAAATTTACACCTCACAAATGACAAAAACACTTGGAAAGGAACCCTAGACAGTCCCGATCAAGGAGCATTTGGAATTCCGGCTACTAAGGTGGAAATACAAGAGGATAGATTAACATTTGAAGTCAAAAACACAGGTGTTTCTTATACCGGAGTGCTTAAAGGAGAAGAGATTCAAGGCAACTTCAAGCAAGGCGGGATGAGTATGCCAATGGCGCTTTCTCGGAAAGAACCGTCGGTGGAAAAACCAAAACGGCCTCAGGAACCAATACCCCCTTTTCCATACAGAGAAGAAGAGGCTGTTTTTAAAAATGGAGAAGCAAAACTTGTTGGAACCCTGACTTTACCTCAAGGAGAAGGTCCATTTTCTGCTGTAGTTCTCGTGAGTGGTTCTGGCCCCCAAGACCGCAATGAGGAAATTTTAGGTCATAAGCCATTTCTAGTGATTGCAGATCATTTAACTCGAAATGGTATCGCAGTTTTACGTTACGATGATCGAGGAACAGGTCAATCTTCAGGAGTTTCTTTTATGGATGCGACATCTAAAGATTTTATGGAAGATGCGTCCGCGGCTGTAGATTATTTACAGGGACATCCACTCATCAATAAAGGGAAAATCTCTCTGTGTG
>VGMK01000155.1 GCA_016866375.1 Bacteroidota bacterium | reverse complement strand
TCGGCCAGTTTTGAATAACTATTCGCACAACTGAGAGTACCCTCCTTGAATTTCGGATTGACTTTGATGGAATGCTTAAACAATACCAGCGCTTTTTGATAATCGTAGTAAAACATATTAAACAAAACTCCCTGGTTGTTAAGATTGGATTCATAATCCCCATATAGCGATAAGGATTTTTCATAAAGGAGTATTGCTGAGTCAACTTTTTCCATTAAGACTTCGAATGTGCCATTTCCATCTGTAAACATCGCCATCACCTCTAATTGATACTCAGATGCCAAAAGGGAATTTGCTTTCACAGAATTTGGAACGTGTGAAATATCATTCAAGTACAATGATTTCTTTGATTGCCAGACCGCATTTCTATTGACGGAATAAACTAAACTCGGCAGCGCGATAATCAGCAGCGGGACGATTAACTGGCGGGATAATTTTCCTGAAGTGAAAGCATCTTTTTTCCACATGGAGAAAAGATAAGCCAGAACAATACAAAACCCAATCGATGCAGAAAAGGCAAATCTTTCAGCAATGATTCCCACCATAGGAGAAAGTAAATTCGCAACACCCCCAATGGAGAGAAAGAAAAACAATATACCAAATGATACGACTGATTTTTTAACAAAACCCCTGAAAGCAAAGAATAGGGCGATGAGTACAACTAAAACCGCGAGGTAAAACTGCCAATCACTAAAAGTGACAATCGGTACGGCATCGAATCCGTAGTAATACGAAAGGGGATAAGGAAAAAATAGTTTTTGGATATAAACCCAATTCGTATAGAAAAACATGGGGATCCTATCGATGAAGTCCATTTCAAAAAGAGGGTTTTCGAAATAGGAAAAGGCTCGATTTGACGTATCATTTAATCCCATGATATGATTCTTGAAAACGTTAAAACCAATTTTTACAGAAAACAAAAGGAGAAATATTAGACCAACAGTTTTTAACTTGAGCTCCCGAAAGAAATAGACCATTAATGGGATACTTACGATAAAAGGTAAATTAGATTTTTTACTGAGAAGGGACAAGAGAATAAATATACTCATCAACCCAATTCGCCACATTTGCTTTTGATCGATCCATTTAAAAGTTTGAATGGCGGCTAACAGGGCAAATAAGAGACTTAGTAACTCATCGCGATTTTTTATGCTGTTTACTACCTCTGAGTGTATGGGGTGAATCATGAAAAGCAGAGTAATAACGCCTGAAAGGGTAGAAGCTTTTCCTTGAAAAAGTATCTGAAGTAATTTAAATAAAAATATTCCAATGAAAGCATACAGTATCACATTGATGGCATGAGAAAAGTGAACACGATTTTCACTGTTTTTGAACAAAGACCATTCGATTGCAAACGAATAAATGGAAACCGGACGATACTCGTAATTTTGCTTACCATCAATAAAAGAATGACTCGTAAAAATCTTTCCAAATCCCCAAATTCCTTTCTCAATAAGTTCATTTTTTTGATTGGCTGTAGTGGTGACATACTCGTCGTCCATGGAATATCCATTTTTTATTGAATTACCATAAAATAGAAAGGCGGTGACAAAACATAGCCACCACATGGCTTTCGTGGAAAAGAATGAATTTTGAACACCAATATTTAGTGTGCTTTTCTGATGGTTTTTAAAATCCCGTGTGCTTGGTTTCTTCGACAAAGACTTTGTTTTGAACGAAGTTAATTCATTTTTTACAAATCATGAATAACTCGGAATCTTGTCGTGGTTTGATGGAATTGTAACAGGACTCAACGTAAATTTCTTTAAAATATTCCGCGAAATACGATTTATATTCCTCTTTTTCTCCGCCGAAAGGAGGACCACCACTAAATTCCCTGTCAAATAGCACTCCCACGAGCTTGCCACCATCAGCCAGTAAAGAGGCACTTTTTTGTGCATATGCTCGACGAAGATTGGGAGAGATGGCACAGAAAAATGTTTGTTCGATAATTAAATCAAAGGTCTCCTGAAGTTCGAAAAAATCTGTTTTTAGAAAATATTGGGAATCAATTTCTGGATTTCGCGACTTTAATTGATCTAATGGAATTGCACTTAAGTCAGCGACATAAATTTCGGTGAAACCTAAATTCCACAGATGTTCTGCCTCATATCCATTTCCACATCCAGGTATTAAGATTCTGATATTTTTATCGGTGAGCTGCTCGAAATATTCCTTTAACGGTGTACTTACTGAACCCACATCCCAAGCCGTTTCCGCATTTAAATAACGATTCGTCCAATAAGTTTCGTTTAATTCGGCCATTGTCA
Source organism: Bacteroidota bacterium (assembly GCA_016866375.1). Classification (GTDB taxonomy): domain Bacteria; phylum Bacteroidota; class Bacteroidia; order Flavobacteriales_D; family Crocinitomicaceae; genus UBA952. Next base: position 2,431 of record VGMK01000155.1, on the reverse strand, counting down.
AATGGTTTTGAGTTGCTTTTCTACGTAATTAAACAACAATTTCCTTTTCTGGATTTCATCTCTAAAGTACCTTTCGCGTTTTTTAAGTTGGTATATTTTTTTTGAAAAACCGAAAGTTAAGATATTTTGGAATTGCGCAACGAGTGTGAGTTTTGGGATAAAATCAATGGTTATTGTTTCGAGTAATGATATTTCTCGGTCAATTTCAGGACTGATGGAAAGTTTTAAAATATTTTCTTTCACAATTTCTGACACGCTTGAATATTTACTTAAGTAATTTGTGTCTATACTTTTGGATTTCAACATTTTGTTTGCTTGAAAATCGAGATCTACGAAATGTTGATGTAGTTCATTGATGGTCATAGTAACAGCAAAAATTGACGTAACTTATCAAAAATAAAATAATGTTCTTTTTCGGTAAGACAGTAAGGTGGATTGATAAAAATCACATTACCAAGCGGGCGTATCAGCAGTCCATTTTTTAGAAAGAATGCGTAAGCCTCATCCCTGATTTTTGAGAAATAACCTTGAGTATCAATCTTTATTTCAATCGCGAGTATTGTCCCCAAGGTTCTCACTTGAATGGGGTAATTCTTTTCCTGCAATTCTTGCGAAAAGTTAAAATTCAATTGACAAATGCGTTCAATTTTCTCCCAAGTATTTTCATGTTTAAAAAGTTCTAAACTTGCACAAGCCGCAGCACAAGCCAGTGGATTACCTGTGTATGAATGCCCATGCAACATTGCTCGGTGCTTTTCGTTTTGCCAGAATGCATTGTATATTTTATCAGTAGTTACCGTCAGGCCTAAAGGTAATACTCCACCCGTAAGACCTTTTGACAAACAAATGATATCTGGGTTTTGGCGAAGGTGATCTAGCGCAAACATTTTACCTGTGCGACCCCATGCGGTCATTACTTCATCAAAGATAACCAATACCCCGTATGAACGCGCCATCTCTACTAATCTGTCAAGAAAAAAACCGCTGTACATGCGCATGCCGGCAGATCCTTGAATGAGTGGTTCAACAATTAAAGTGGCAAATTCGCCTCCACTGAAATATTCGTCAGCCATTTCAAGAACCTGCATTTCATTTTTTTCTTCTGGGAAATCAATGAAATCCACCGAAAAAAAGTAATCTTCAAAGGGCACGTTAAAGTAGTCGCGTTCACCCGCAGACATTGCACCAAAAGTATCTCCATGGTATGCACCTCTCATCGCAAGAATTTTTTTCTTCACAATGCCTTGATTATGCCAAAATTGAATGGCCATTTTAAGGGCTACTTCAACAGCAGTAGACCCATTGTCAGAAAAAAATACTTTTTCAAGGTCGGATGGAAGTAAAGTGGTAACTCGATCTGCCAATTCAATTGCTTTATGGTGCGTCGCTCCTGCAAAAATGACGTGATCTACCTTTGCGAATTGTTCATTGATCGCCTCCTGTATTTTAGGATGTCCATGACCATGCACGTTTACCCACCAAGACGAATTGCAATCAAGGAGCGAATTCCCTCCTTCCAGGTAGAGCGATGCATCCTTTGCTGACTCGACAATAAATGGAGCAGGTTCCGTTTTTTCTTGTGTGAACGGGTGCCAGACATGTTTTCTATCCAATTCGCCCCAATTCATGATTTAAATTTAATTTGATTTCCTCCCCATAGGTTTCACAATAGGATTGAATAGTTCCATCTGTGAAAGGATCAAGAAGTGGTATTTTAGCGATTACAGGCAGCTGCGTATGCTTGCAAATAATTTCCTCTGTTCCGGGCAGGGGAGTACCCACAAATATAATTCCCACAATGGGTATTTTTTGTTGTTTCATCGCACTTACTGAAAGCAAGGTGTGATTTATGCTGCCCAAGTAATGTCGGGAAACTAAAACTGCAGGAATGTTGAGCTGTTCGAGCAAGGTCATAACTGTGTCCCCATTGGAATTGATGGGAACCAACAAGCCTCCAGCCCCCTCTATAATTAAATTTCGTTTCGTTTTGGGTAATTTAAAATCTGATATTTTTACCGCAACTCCGTCCATTTCTGCAGCAGCGTGAGGCGAAAGCGGTTGCGAAAATAAAAATTGTTCGGGAAATGCTTGAAAGTTATTGTTCTGAATGGAGGCTACTTTTTGTGAATCTAAGTAATGCAACTCCCCTGATTGCAAAGGTTTCCAATAATCAGCCGCCCAAATACGACATAAAATTTTACATACCAATGTCTTGCCAACATCAGTTCCAATTCCCGTAACGAATAGTTTAGTGCTCATCGGATTTACAAAAATAAGCAAGGAATTCTCTATTTCCATCACCACCCAAAATTGGAGAATCGATAATGTCAACAAATTCGAGTTGATTCTGACGGGCCGAGGCTTTAATTTTTTCGATAACTTCAGGATATAGGAGTTTGTTTACCACGATGCCATTCTTATTTAGGTTTTC
>VGMK01000154.1 GCA_016866375.1 Bacteroidota bacterium | reverse complement strand
CAACAGGTTGGATACGCGAGTGAAGATCACAAACTTACCAACGAAGTGTACGATTAAGATTTACACGGTCAGCGGAAAATTAGTAAAGACCTTCAATAAAGATTCTGAGGTTACTTCACAAGATTGGGATTTAACGAATTGGAAAAATATACCGGTTGCTGGAGGTGTTTATTTAATTCATGTAGAGGTTCCTGATATTGGTGAGAAAGTATTGAAATTCTTTGGTGGAATGCGTCAAGTTGACTTACAAGGTATTTAAACTGTTAAACAAGAAATTATGAAAAAAAATATAGTATCGTTCACATTTTTTACCTTGTTTACATCATCATTAGCATTTGGTGGCAATGAGGATAGGGTAGGTTCTGCAGGGGCGTCTCATTTACTCATGAACCCTTGGGCAAGAAGTTCTGCTATTGCCGATGCTGCGTATGCAAATATTAACGGTTTGGAGGCAACATTTTCCAATATTGCTGGATTGGCTTTTACTGAGAAAACACAATTGAAATTTAATTATTCGAATTGGATGGGGAATGCTGGGATTGGATTGAATTCTGCGGGTTTTGCACAGAGAGTTTCTAGTTCTGATGTGATCGCCGTAAGTGTACAATCTTTGAATTTCGGGGATATTCCAATAACAACTGTAAATAATCCTGAGGGTAACATTGGATTTTTCTCACCTAGAGCGAATGTTTTTAATTTAGGTTATGCAAAAGAGTTTTCTTCGAGCATCTATGGAGGAATTAATTTCAAAGTTATTTCTGAAAGTATTTCTAACTTACGAGCCTCGGGAATTGCAATTGATGCAGGAATTCGTTATGTAACGGGGGAACAAGATCAATTGAAATTTGGAATATCTTTAAAGAATGTGGGCCCCGTAATGAGGTTTAGAGGCGATGGCTTGGCAAATCAAATAACATATGTCTCTAACGGAAACATAGCAACATTGGAACAACGTTCAGCCACTTTCGAACTTCCTTCTCTGCTCGGAATAGGAGCATCCTATGACGTAATCTTTAACCAACAGAACAGGCTAAACGTGGCCTTTGGATTTACAGCAAACTCCTTTATGAAAGATCAGTTCAGACTTGGTTTGGATTATTCCTTAGTGAATAATAAAATGGCGTTTAATTTGCGTGGAGGCTACTGTTACGAAACAGGTATTTTTAATATTGAAAATAGATCGAACGCACTAATTGGTCCTACAGCTGGCTTCTCCATTGATGCTTTAGTTGGTAAAAATAAGAGTGCGTTAGGAATTGAATATTGTGCCAGAATGGCGGGTGTCTTCGGTGTTATCCATACAGTTGGAGCAACCATCAGTCTTAAATAAATAATTATTTTCGATAATGACAAGAGAGTCCGTTTGGGCTCTTTTCCATTTGTTAAAGTGTATAAAACAATGTCTCAAATTAATTATTATACATCCGAAGGATTACAGAAATTAAAAGATGAATTGCATGAGTTGAAGACTATTCAACGGCCGTCGATTTCGGAGCAAATTGCCGAAGCAAGGGATAAGGGTGATTTATCTGAAAATGCGGAGTATGACGCTGCAAAAGAAGCGCAAGGTATTTTGGAAATGAAGATTTCTAAACTTGAAAATATTATTGCCAACGCGCGACTAATTGATGAAACATTAATTGATAATTCAAAAGTTTTTATTCTTTCCAAGGTTAGGATAAAAAATCAATTAAACGGAATGGAATTGGAATATACCTTAGTTGCAGAGAATGAGGCAGATATTAAGCAGAGGAAAATTTCCGTCGATTCACCTATTGGTAAGGGCTTATTAGGGAAGAAAAAGGGTGATATAGCAGAAATTCAAGCACCGGGGGGGACATTGAAATTTGAAATACTCGAAATATCACGGTGATGTCCACGATTTTTTCAAAAATAATAAATCGGGAATTACCAGCCTACATTATCCACGAAGATGAAGATCACTTGGCATTTCTTGACATTAATCCTCTCAAAGAAGGTCACACCTTGGTTATTCCAAAGGAAGAAATTGATTACATCTTTGACATGACTTCAGATCGTTTTCAGGCATTGTTCGCCTTTAGTAAAGAGGTTGCAAAGAGACTAAAAGCTGAGATCTATTGCAAAAAAATTGGTATTGCGGTAATTGGGTTAGAGGTAAGTCATGCTCATATTCATCTTATACCGATTAATTCGGTTTTAGACATGAATTTTTCAAATCAAAAACAAATTCTTTCGAGGGAGTTCGCGGAAAATTTAGTTAAAAAATTAAAAAAATAAATGTAATTTTTGTTCATGTTGAAAAGTTGTATTAATTTTGACGCAGTTTAATTTTAAAATTTATATTATGAAAAAAGTATTTATGTTATTAATTGCTGCCGCAGCTTTCACAATGACTGCATGTGGTGGAAAAAAGGAAGGTACTAAAGAGGAAGCTCCAGCAGAAAAAGCTCCAGCAGCAGAAACTCCAGCAGCAGAAACTCCAGCAGCAGATGCTCAATCAGCAGATGCTCAATCAGCAGATTCTTCAGAAGCAGAAGCATCAGTTAAATAATATTAGTCAACTTGAAGTAAGGGATGGAAGTTTTTCATCCCTTTTTTTTTGAACATAAATATGAAAATTCGTCAGTTGTTTCGGATAGACGCATTACTTTGGAGTGTGATAATTGTTCTTCCAACTGCAATTTCCTTTTTCGATATTTATAATCTTTTTAGCCCATTTAAATTCCCAATTTTATTATTTTTTACGGGTATTATTTTAGTACTCATTGTTCTGCAGAGGAAAATAAAGTGGGATAAAATAATCTTCATAGCTTTTTTTTGGATATTATTTGTGTTGATGGCTTCGTTTAACGCTTATAATCAGGAGTTAGCATTTCTGGGATATTTTAGTGGTTCCGGTAGATGTGAAGGATTTTTATCACTTTTTTGTTATATTTTTCTTTGGTTTGCAGCAAAGAATTACCTAATTATAAACGCTAAAAGAATTTTAATATTTTTCGTAGGACTTATACCATTTTCACTCTATGCACTAATTCAATACTATGGAAAAGATCCTTTAGTGATTAATTATGGATTTGCACCAAGAATATTTAGTACAATAGGAAACCAGAATTTTGTTGGATCATTAGCGGTTATGCTCGTTGTTCTGTCTTCTTCGTTGTTCGTTTTAAGGAGAAAGTGGGTGTATTTCTATTTCGCATTGTTATTTTTTAGCACTTTGGTGATTTGTCAAACTCGTAGCGCTTGGGTGGCTGGAGCAATAGTTATCACAGGTTTTTTATTTTATCAGTTCATTTTGAAAAAAAAGGTTTTGTTCCCTTTATATTTAATTTTAGGTTACGTTCTAGTTTTTTTAATTTTATTAAATAGTCAAAAACAGAATACAATAACTCAGAAGTACAAGACTATCGCCAAAGAAATGGATTTATCAAATGAATATGGTGGCTCTGGGCGTTTAAAGATTTGGTCCATAACGAATGAGGTACTTCTTCAAAATCCTTTGTTAGGTGTAGGTCCCGAAAATTTGAAATTGGCAATAGAAACAGAGCAACCACAACTGCACAATGAATATTATAGAAGAACTAAAACAACTATAGATAGAGCACATAACGAGTATTTACATATGGCTGTAACATGTGGGATTCCCACGTTGTGCACGTATTTGTTGGTGATATTTATGTCTTTTAAATCGTCCATGAGAAGCATATTAACCTCCACATGGTCTATGGCAGTGAGTTTAGCTGTGACAGCTTACTTAATTCAAGCTTTTTTCAATATTAGTGTAATTGCTGTTGCTCCTATCTTTTGGATATTTCTGGGTGGATTGGCCGGGAATAGGTTTATATCTCAGGATTTGATGGATGAGAATAACCAAAAAAATCAAATCAAAATTATAGAATAAATCTTCATACGGAATTGTTTTTATTCTCAATCCAATTATTTCATTTTCATTATACCAAACTATTGGTTTCGACGTTACAGCCCCTGTGAGAATCCCGTTTACTATGATAAATGGAATTAAAGCAACCAAGTATGTTAACGTAAAATATTGCAGCCAATATGATTTCGAAAAAAATGCAGCGAAACTGAATAACGCGGCGAAAATGCTAGCGTAAAATGTATACAAACCATCCCAATTAATAACCGAATTGTAAATAGCTAAGCAACCAAAAATTAAATAAAAGACTCTAGAAAAATTTGGAAGGGAAATACCCTTAAAATAAGCTACTAATACTTCATAAATAAATACACAATTGTAAGGAACCACAAAAAAGAATAAAACTTCTTCTAAAGGTAAATTCCCAAAATAAATTCCAAGAAGATATTGTTCAGTGAATCCCCAAACGCCCCATTGTGTGAAAAGCTCATCCCAAAAAATAAAGGGTAAGGCTACTATTAAGATTGCAACACTTACACTTTTCCAATGCCGGTAAAAAGCAACTTTCTTATCAAAACTTAGTATTAATGGCCCTAAAAATGAACATAAAATAATCCAAGCATAGGTGCTCATTATTTTGAGAATTTGCGTTTATAAGTTTGAACCGCCTCTTTGTAGTATTTCCTTGGTACGATAAGCATTCCAAAACATTCGCCATGCTCTTTACCTAGGTGTTTATGGTGAACCTTGTGTGCTTTTCTGATTGCGTAAAAGTAGGGGTGATCAATGTCTCGTAACCATTTAAATCTTCTATGGATATACACATCATGTATCATAAAATAGGTGAAGCCGTAGAGTGCAATTCCGAA
>VGMK01000153.1 GCA_016866375.1 Bacteroidota bacterium | reverse complement strand
CAACTAACGGATTGAATACAGAATTTAAAAAACCTGGAGTTCCGCCCAAAATCCACGTGGAGGCAATCCAATTATCGCTATCCGAGCACGGATCGTTGGGATTAATGAGCTCTAAGGAATAGCCCCCGTTTTTCTTGTCTTCATCACCGTACCACTCATCCGTGAAGGATAATTTATCGATAATTTGCCCAAAGTTGTCTTTCAAAATAACATCATCAGCCGCATTATTTAAACTGGGGAAACTTGTCACCCCAATTGCCAAAGTTGTTGTAAATGCTGGAATATTGGCTGAAGCTGTTAGTACTTTGTACTCACCGGGTAGTAACCACGAATTTCCTATGGATCCATCTGAAGAAGCATCGCCAATTTTCCACCCATTGAGATTAAAAATCTTGTTGCTCTTGTTGTAAATTTCAACGAATTCTACTTCAGGAAGGCCAATGACAGGCGTCGGATCTGGAAAAAACTCATTGATGATTACGTCGCCAGGTAAAACAGACTCGGCAATTAAATATTGAAAATTCACCGTTTGATTTCCGGAAATATTGGTAGAAATATCTGATATATTCGTTGTTGTCAATGAATAGCTTGTTCCATTAGTGAGTGCTGTGCCCGTTGTTAAATGAATCAATGATGTATTTAATGGGTCAAGGGTAGCAGAAGAAATCGAAATATTCGGATTAATCGAATAGTTTATCACATTCTGAGCACTTGTTGGATCTAATGATTCGTTGAAAAAGACATCTACCTGAGTGGGTGAATTTGCAGTAGCGGAATTTAAAATGGGCGGCTGATTATCTATACTTTCATTTCCGATGTAGATGTCGTCGTAAAAGAATTTATTGGCATTACTTGAGGTGTAGGTATCTAAAACACCGAAATGCGTTCCAGTTAACGAACCAGGATCGTTGGCCGTTCCTTGTAAAATGAAATTTTGTCCTCCTGATAAATCGGCAAATAAACTCCAATTTCCCACAGCATCTCGCTTGACTCTTACGCGCACTGTAAAAGAATTAGCAATTTGTCCATCAACTCCAGAACACAATTGGGTCGCTACTCCTCCTTGTATTTTAAATAATCGGATGGCATCAATGGCATTCGCTTCTCCAAATTGCAGGTAATACCCATTTTGAACTAAAGATAAGTCAGCATTATCTGCGGTTAAATAGACTCTTCCATAATTACTTGAAGAAGGAGAAAAACTTTGTTTGACCCAAACTCGCCATTCTTTGGCATTGAGGTCAGGTAAATTGTGTAGGGTACTGAGATAAGAAGTGGCGGCAACCGTATTATTTAATTGCAACTGCTGAGATGAATTCACAATAAAATCTGCCGTTGTACCAAACCAAGTTGGATTGTTAGTAAAGTCTCCGTCTGAGAAATCATCCACTACTTGTGCTCGCATGCTCAGACTCCATAAAAGAATGACTAAACAGAAAAAACCGGGATTCGCTTTCATGTGAAGCCAAATATATTAAATTTACGGCCAAGTTTAAGCAGATTTAATCAAGTAAACATTAAATTTTTTAGAAATGAAAGTAGCGGTAGTTGGCGCAACAGGAATGGTTGGAAATGTTATGTTGCACGTTTTAAAAGAGCACAATTTCCCCATTACAGAATTAATTCCGGTTGCCTCTGAAAAATCGGTTGGAAAAATAATAGAATTTGGTGAATCGAATTTCAACGTTGTAGGATTGCAAACAGCTGTGGAGATGCGTCCGGATATTGCGATTTTTTCAGCAGGTGGAGAAACTTCTCTTCAGTGGGCTCCAAAATTTGCGGAAGTTGGCACCACGGTGATTGATAATTCATCCGCTTGGCGAATGGATCCCACAAAGAAATTGATAGTTCCCGAAATTAACGGAAACCTTTTAACGAAAGAAGACAAAATAATCGCGAATCCAAATTGCAGTACCATTCAATTAGTGATGGTTCTAGCGCCGCTACACAAAAAATACGGGGTAAAACGCGTGGTTGTTTCCACCTATCAATCCATCACAGGAACTGGTGTTAAAGCTGTTCAGCAAATGGATAATGAGCGACATGAAATTTCTGGTGAAATGGCTTATAAATATCCTATCGATAAAAATTGTATTCCGCAATGTGATGTTTTTACCGAAAATGGCTACACAAAGGAAGAAATGAAATTAACTAACGAAACGAAGAAAATTCTTGATCCGAAAATAAATGTCACGGCCACAGCAGTTCGCGTTCCTGTTGTTGGCGGTCATTCTGAAGCAGTAAATATCGAGCTTGAAAGTGATTTTGAACTTTCGGAAGTCCGTTCTATTCTTAACAATACATCAGGCGTTACGATTCAGGATAATTTGGATTCGTATACATACCCCATGCCTCGATATGCAGAAGGAAAAGACGATGTTTTCGTTGGTCGAATTAGAAGAGACGAAAGTCAGCCGAATACATTAAATCTTTGGATTGTAGCAGATAACCTTAGAAAAGGCGCAGCCACAAATGCGGTTCAAATCGCTGAACTAATTTTGAAAAAAATGACTACTTTTGAAAAAAAACAATTATGAAAAAATTAATGATTTTATGCGTTGGTCTTTTGGCGTTTGCTTCCTGTAAAAAGGATTGGACATGCAAATGTACTGAATCAGTAGGAGGAAACTCCTCTTCCGTTACAATCGAAGATATGACACGAGCTGATGCAAAAACAGAATGCGATAAAGGAGATTTTAGTGCGATTGGAACAACTGTTATTGATTGTAAACTTGTTGAGTAATAAGTTGTATTTCACAAAAAAAGAAACATAGCGGGGAAACCCGCTTTATTATTTACCCCTTCTTTTTTCAAGCCAAGCCGGCATAGGCTTTTTATCAGTGTTTTCTCCCAGCAATTTTGTAAATAAATCGAGTCTTTTTGCTTTTTCCAATCGTTGTTTTATCCATTGCTGATTTTCGCGTTTATACCAAAAGAAAAATCTGTTTTGATTTAGTTTTTCTTCTTTTGTTTTTGGTGTTTTTACTGGCTTCAATGTATACGGATGAACTCCAGAATAATAGATAACCTCTGCAACTGTCATAGGAGTTGGTGTGAAATCCTGCACTTGTTCCAACTGAAAGCCCATATCTTTCGTTTCAGCCGCTAATTCTGCCATATCTGTCTCTTCACACCCGGGATGCGAAGAAATAAAGTAAGGAATCAATTGTTGTTTCAAATGATGCTTCTCTGAAATTTTATCGTATTTCTCCTTAAACTTATGAAAATACTTAAACGAAGGTTTGCGCATTATTCGTAAGGTGGCATCTGCCGTATGTTCAGGCGCGACTTTCAATCTACCACTGACATGCCGCGTAACAACTTGTTCAATGTATTCGTCGTGATTTCCATCCTCGTTGTTTTTATTGAAGTCGTCAACTAGTAAATCGTATCTAATTCCGGAACCAACGAAGGCTTTTTTCACCCTCGGGTGCGCATCCACTTTTCTGTACAGTTCTGTCATCGGTTTATGTGATGTATCTAAATTGTTACAAATAACAGGATGAATACAGCTTGGCGAGGTACAGCGTGCGCAAATGGCTTCATCTTTACCTTTCATCTTGTACATGTTGGCTGAAGGTCCGCCTAAATCAGAAATGTAACCTTTAAACTCAGGGTGTTCAATCACTGCTTCGACTTCTTTAAGAATAGATTTTTCGCTTCTTGAGGCAATAAATTTTCCCTGATGTGCTGAAATCGTACAAAAACTACATCCACCAAAACAGCCACGGTGCATATTGATGGAGAATTTAATCATTTCATACGCTGGAATAGAGCCACGTTTTTTATATTTTGGATGCGGCAGACGCGTATAGGGTAAATCAAATGATTTATCAATTTCATTTTCCGTCATCGTCTTGTAAGGCGGATTTATCACCAACACCTTATCACCTACCTTCTGAATGATTCGATTTGCTTCCCACTTATTCGATTCAACTTCAACAATTTTAAAATTTGCAGCATAGGCAATTTTATCCGAAAGACATTTCTCATGTGAGGAGAGTTCAACTGTTTCCCATTGCTTATTTTTTGGTAGCGGCAGGCTTTCATCTTGGAGAAACGCAATTTGATTAAGCGTTTTTGCGTGATGAAATGGAATGCCCTTTTTCAACATTTGTAAAAAGCTTCTCAAAGGTTGCTCACCCATTCCGTAAACGAGGGCATCTGCTTTGGAGTCAACTAAAATTGAAGGCATCAAAGCATCTTTCCAATAATCATAATGTGTTACCCTCCTTAAAGAGGCCTCGATTCCTCCCAAAAGGACTGGAACATCGGGATAAAGTTCTTTCAAAATAGTACTGTAGACAGTTGAAGCATAATCTGGTCTGAACCCCGCTTGGCCTCCCGGTGTATATGCATCAGTTGAACGTAATCTTTTATTCGCGGTGTAGTGATTTACCATGGAATCCATGCATCCTGCAGTTACCCCAAAAAAGAGTTTTGGTTTACCTAGCTTTTTAAAATCTCTTAAATCATCTTTCCAGTTTGGCTGAGCAACAATACCAATTTTCAATCCTTCGTCTTCAATAATCCGTGCCACTACAGCAGTTCCGAACGCCGGATGATCAACATACGCATCTCCAGAAATGAGAATCACGTCAAACTCTTCCCAACCTCTTTTCTCTGCTTCTTTGAGAGACATTGGAATCCAATCAGAAAGTGGTCTTTCGTTATTCATTAGGTAAAGGTAAAGAGAAAAAGTCTTTGTTAAAAAATATAGCATACAAGCCATTTTTTTCACGGCGATGTTTAACTTTACAG
>VGMK01000152.1 GCA_016866375.1 Bacteroidota bacterium | reverse complement strand
TCAGATAAATGAACGTATACATTTCTAACCTGCGTTAATTTCAAAGGTAAACGGTTCAAACTGTCGCTTATTCTTTGGTCATTTACGGTCGGATCGATATTAAAAAGCAGCGTCACATTGACCTTCATAGTCCTTGAATTTGTATCTAATTCATAAAGTGTATTTGTGGGAATAAATTTATGGTATCCTCTGTCTTTCATATACCTCGAAAATAAGTAGCGGTGCTCATCCAATATTTCAACATCCATGTATTTGCCCTGCAGAGGGTGCTCCCCGTCAAGAATTTTCTGCCTTTTAAGAAAAGAAATGTGTTCTGATCGAAGCGAATTATTTCCAGCGTAGTTAATTGAGTCGATTACATATGGCAAACCTGTTTCAATTTTGTACTCGACAAAGGCAAAGCGTTTTTTTTCATTGCGTTTTATACTTGAGCTAATTGATGAATAATAAAATCCTTTTTTTTTCAAAAATAAACGCAGCTGTTCTTGAGTTTTTTTAACCAACGAAGTATCCAAAACAACGGGAGCTTGTCCGTACCTGTATTTTATTCTCTCCCCAAATGAATTGTGTTTAAACAAAGTATCTTTCAAAATTTTTGGAATGTAGAACGACTTATTTTTCTCGATCGCCCTCACACGCCTTTTCTCATTGATAAGAGCACATTTCTTTTTTTTCTTTTCAAGTTTCAATATAAAAGTATCCATCCTATCTTGCCTCTTGTTTGCCAACTTAGTAGAATCAAATAAATTGTATAGATTCAATTTTACAGGGATTCCAATGAACTTTTGATTGGGTTGTTGCCGCAAAACGTATTCCATATCTTCTAGTAAAATTGTATGATTTTTGAGTACAATTTTGTTTTTTTTAAGTAGGTATGAATTTTCCTTTACATACTTTGTTTGGTTACAAGCCGCAATAAGCAACGAAATGTGCAGGAATAATATTATTTTCGCATTTCCCATCTCTTGATAGCAAAAATAAACAAAGCATTGAAAACTTTAACACAAGACCGAATTAAGTGGTTAAAAAGCCTACATATTAAGAAATTCAGGAATGCCGAAAGTTGTTACTACGTTGAAGGCAAAAAAATGCTTGAAGAAGCCATAGAATACGCGGCGGAGGAAATTCAATTTATTATTACAACGCAAGAAAGCTCAATTATTGAACTTCAAGAAACATTTCAAATTTATTATTGCACAGAAAAACAAATGCGTCAAGTTTCCGAATTAAAAACACCAAGCGCTTATTTTGTAGTTTTGAGGCAACGGAAGTGCGAACTGCCTCCAAAGGGTAAAAAATTTTTAGTGCTAGATGGCATTCAAGATCCGGGGAATTTTGGAACAATCATAAGAACTTGCGATTGGTTTGGGGTTGAGCATATTGTCTGTTCAAAGGATACTGTTGAACAATATAATCCAAAGGTAATTCAAGCAACAATGGGCTCAATTTTCAGGACCCACATAAATTACGTTGAATTAGAGGATTTTATTCAAAAATCGGACGTAAAAATTACAGGCACAGATACAAAAGCCACCTCCCTGTTCGATGCCAGAGAAATTTTACAAGAGACAATGGGGCTTGTAATAGGGAATGAAGGAAATGGAATAAGACCCGTGCTAAGAAAAATAATCTCCTCAGAGATTTCCATTCCAAAAATAGGCAACGCTGAATCATTAAATGCGGCGGTTTCGGCTGGAATAATTTTATCAAATTGGGCAGTAAAATAAAAGTAAATGATGTTTAACATGAAAAAGAGCGTATTTTTGCAAATTCGCTTTTCACAATGATCGATATTGAATTATATAAGGCCAAAAAATTATATCCGTTCCAAACGGACACCGTTCAATCAATTCTTAATGAACTAAAAGAAAATGGTCCAGAATTTAACTTGTTATATCAACTACCAACCGGAGGGGGTAAAACTGTCATTTTTTCAGATATTGCGAAAAAATATATTGCGGGTTGGAATAAAAAAGTATTAATCCTAACGCACAGAATTGAATTGAGTATTCAAACGTCTCGGCAGCTCAGTGCGATTGGGATAAATAATAAAGTAATAAGCTCTGAAGTTAAAAACTTAAAAGATCAGGGAAGTTATGACTGTTTTATCGCCATGGTTGAAACCTTAAACAACAGGTTGAATGAAAATCAGAATTTTGTTGAAGATGTTGGACTCGTAATCGTTGACGAGGCTCATTACAATAGTTTTAGAAAAATTTTTCAATACTACAAGGGAAAAAATATTCTAGGCGTTACAGCTACCCCACTGAGTAGCAATAGAGCATTACCATTAAAAGATCATTACCATAAATTACTTGTTGGAGAATCCATTTCTAGTCTTATTGAAAAGGAATATCTAGCCAATGCTGAAACTTACTCATATGATGTCAATCTTCACGGCCTTAAAATCGGAACTAACGGAGACTTCACAATTAGCAGTTCGGATATTCTGTACAGTAATTATTACATGCAAGAAAAATTAATTTTTGCTTACGAGGAGGTAGCCATAGGTGATAAAACACTCATATTTAATGCCGGAATCGAAACATCACGTCGCGTGGAAGAAGTTTTCAAGAAAAGAAAATACAACATTCGCCATTTAGATTCCACATTTAACGAAAGAGACAGAAGGGATGTTTTGGAATGGTTTAAACAAACTAAAGATGCTATTCTAACCTCAGTTGGTATTCTAACAACTGGTTTTGATGAACCGACTGTCAAAACAATCATTATCAACAGAGCCACACGATCCCTGACTTTATACCACCAGATGATTGGGAGGGGATCTCGAAAATTACCGCAAAAAAAAGATTTTAAAATTATAGATCTTGGAAATAATGTACGAAGATTTGGATTTTGGCAAGATTATATCAATTGGCACGATGCATTTCGCTTCCCCGATCGATTTCTTGAATCCAGAATTTCCGAATTAGAGGATATGGAATTTGAGGTTGAATTTGAATTTCCAAAAGGATTTGATAAAATAATGAGTACCGAAATACTGGAGTCGTTCAATATCAAGGAGAGCTATTACGAGTGCTTGGATGCCGGATTAAAAGGAAAAGTTGCCATCGATAAATCCTTACAAAACCATTTTGAGGCCATAAAAACTTGTGCAGAAAATTTACAACATGCCCTGGGATTGCAACATTCGCTTCAAGATCATATTGAACACAGGGTAAAACAATACACTAAATGTATTTCCAAAAGCACAGAAAACTACTTCAAATACCTTTTGGATACATACAACCGTCAATTAAGCCAAAAATTGAGATCAGAAGTAGAAGACAACTAGAAATGTCGTAAATTTAAAACTATGAATCGCTTACATATTTTATTTATTGTTTTTGCAACGACTGCCTTCTGTTTTGGTCAGGAGAAAAAAATCAAGGCTTACTTGGATTCTAAACAGTTTTATGCTCCGGGGGAAGGAAACTATATTGAGTTCTATTTACAATTTGTTGGTGCCACTGCAAAGTATGTAACAGATTCCTCAGGACATAAAGCCAAATTAGCTTTAGCATACGAAATTAAAAAGGGCGAAACGGTTGTAAAACAAGATGCTTATGTTCTTGAATCTCCTGTTGCGAAAGACAGTATTCAAGAAGATTTTTTTGATTTAAAACGTTTCTCACTGGATCCAGGAGAATACACACTTGTTTTAGACGTTGTAGACCTGAATAGAGACAAATCCGCAATTCATGCCTCACAGACATTTACAATCGAGGATAGATCAAAATCAGTATCAATATCCGATTTAGAAATAGCGGAATTAGCATACGCGTCCGATAAAGGAAGTGTTTTCGAAAAGTCGGGATTATATATTCTTCCCCTGATTAGCACATTTTTTCCAAGTGAACTGAATAAAATTCCATACTATTTAGAGGTTTACAATGCGAATCAATCAAATGATACAAGCATTGCGCTGGTCCAAAAAATCATTAACGCTTCCTCGGGATTGGAAATGGAAAATTATACGTTTGCCGAAATATTAAGAGCAAATCAAGTAATTCCTTACTTTAAAACTATAGATATAACTAACTTAAAAACAGGATCTTACATATTAGAAATAAGTATTTTAGATCGAAATATGAATCGATTGTGCATTTCGGATTATGCATTCGAAAGATCCAATGATCGTTTTGAAGAATTTAATATTGAAACGGTTACCTTAGATCCTGCATTTCAAGAATCTATTGTTACTGATAGCGTTCAATTCTATCTTGCATGTCTTATTCCTATTGCCAAACCTGCAGAATCAAAAAACATTATTCAGACCTTAAAATTAAAAAACGAAGAAAAATCAAGAAAACACATTCAGGCATTTTGGATACAGGTATCAGCAGATCGAGGCGGCAAAGCCTATGATGAATGGCTTAAATACAAAGAACAGGTAAAAATGGTTGAACGTTTGTATAGCACAAATTTTCAGGATGGGTTCGAAACAGACAGAGGACGCGTTTATTTAAAATACGGCGCCCCAAGCACAGTTATAACGAAAGAAGTTTCCGCCTCCGAGTATCCTTACGAAATTTGGACCTACGATAAAGTCGGTATCTACAGCAACCGCCGTTTTCTTTTCTATAACCCAGATTTAGTAAACAACGCTTATCGCCTATTGCATTCTGACATGTTAGGAGAGCGAAAAACTCCGGGCTGGGCCCAAGTATTGTCCTCCCGAAATACCAATCAAGGAGACGTTGATAATCCCAACAAATACCTTTCGCCGAGTGTAGGTAACAATAGTCAGGATTTTTTCAGACAATATTGATGTTTGAAAGTGAAATAGCAATCGT
>VGMK01000151.1 GCA_016866375.1 Bacteroidota bacterium | reverse complement strand
ATGGAAAACTATTTTATTCTGGTGAATATGAAAAAGGTCAAAAAAAAGGCGTTTGGTATTTCTATTCCTTTGAAGGTAAGTTTATAAAAGAAGTTTCATACGAAAAGGCATACGATTAATTGAGTATCATTCCGTCACATATCGTTGATCAAATTATGCAAACCGCTCGTATTGAAGAGGTGATTGGAGAATTTGTGCAATTGAAGCGGGCAGGATCAAATCTAAAATGCTTAAGTCCTTTTACCGACGAACGAACTCCATCTTTTGTAGTGTCACCCGCCAAACAAATTTTTAAGTGTTTTTCTACGGGTAAAGGCGGAACGGTAGTTACTTTTTTGATGGAAAAAGAACATTTTTCCTATCCAGAGGCACTTCGATGGCTCGCTGCCAAATACAGTATCGAAATTCCAGAACTTTCGGAACCAAGCGCGGAAGACCTTGCGCAAAAAAATGAGCGTGATAGTCTTTTCATAATAAATGAATTTGCGAAAAACTATTTTGCCGATAATCTTTTAAAAAACGAGGAGGGAATTGCTGTTGGACTCAGTTATTTCGAAGAACGAGGTTTCCGAAGAGACATAATAGAACGCTTCCAACTTGGTTATTGTTTAAATTCTGGCGATGATTTCACCAAGGCCGCCGCGTCGAAAGGTTACAACATAAATTATTTAGAACAGGTGGGGTTGGTGAAACAAAAAGACGAACGCCATTTTGATTTTTTTCGAGGACGTGTGATGTTCCCAATACACAGTATTACGGGAAGGGTCTTGGGATTTGGTGGCAGAACATTAATTACGGATAAAAAAATAGCAAAGTATTTTAATTCTCCCGAGAGTATCGTTTACAACAAAAGTGAAATTTTGTACGGATTGTATTTTGCCAAAGGGGACATTGTGAAATATGATGAATGCTTGTTGTGCGAAGGGTATACAGATGTCATCAGTATGCATCAGGCAGGCATTCAGCATGCAGTTTCATCTTCAGGAACTTCATTGACAAAAGAACAAGTCAAGTTAGTTAAAAGGTATACGCAAAATCTTACCATATTATACGATGGTGATACAGCCGGTATTAAAGCATCTTTTCGAGGAATTGATCTGATTTTAGAGGAAGGAATGAATGTAAAGGTTGTGCTCTTCCCTGACGGCGAAGATCCAGATTCATTCTCCAAAAAGGTTGGTACAACGGAGTTACAAACGTATATCAAGGAACATAAACAAGATTTTATTTCGTTTAAGTCGGGAATTTTATTAGAAGAAGGAAATAATGATCCAATTAAACTTGCGGAATTAATTAAAGAAATAATCCACTCTGTGTCGTTAATCCCAGACCAAATCACAAGATCTGTTTATGTTCAAAGTATTGCTTCTCAATTTAACATGAGCGAAAGTTTGATTAGCGCTGAATTAATCAAATTGAAACGCAATCAGGTATCAAGAGATTTTTCGGAGCCAAAAATTAAAGAAGTTGAGGTTATTCCGCAAGAAATCGTTTCAACAGCTGAATTAAAAACGAAAGATTCTTTCATTCATGAATATGAACTGATACGTCTATTAATTAAGTTTGGGACGCATGAAGTTCAGATACCATCATCCGAAAAAGAGAGCCATTCGATGACTGTGTTGGAGCTGATTTTATTAGAATTGTCCTACGATGACCTTTTGTTTAAAAATGAGCTATATAAAAAAATAATTGCCATATTTGAAGAGGGATTAAAAGAAAATTTGCTCTACTCAGCTAACTATCTTAAACGACTTGAAGACCAGGATGTAGTCCGTTTAGTTTCTGAAATAGAAGCTAATGATGATGAGTTAAGCCATAATTGGGTGTTAAAATTCAGTATATATACCAAATCAGAGGAGGATAATTTATATCAGACGGTAATGAATTCAATTTACTTTTTTAAATTTAAAAAAGTTGAAGAAAAACTCAATGAAATTTCGGACTTGTTGAAGAATAATGAATTACCTGATCAAGATGTGCTTCTGTTGTTATCCGAACAGATGGCTTATGAGAAAATTAAAAAATTGCTTTCAGACAAATTAGGTAGAACCATATTAAAATAAGTACATGACTGCTACACTCTTTGAATTAGGTCCTTTTAAAATTAGTTTTGTCAATATACTCGTAGTGTTTGGGATTTATTTCTCTGCATTTGTTCTGAAAAGATTAATCATGCGCATGACCTATGGGTATATTAAGTCAAAAGGAATTACTTTAGGATCTCGTCAAACTTCATGGTTAAATCTTGTTGGACAGAGTTTTTACTTATTGGCTTTGTACCTTTCGGTGATAAGTTTTAAATTTAATAATTCGGGCATAACATTTAGAGACTTTCTAAAATATAAGATTGTTGATGATGACGCATTTAAGCTAGATTTTTTTAATATTCTAGTTATAATTTCGGTATTCTTTGCGGCAAAAATATCGGTAAATGTGATTCGGTTGGTAATCGCAAAACGGCTGAAGAGAAGGAAAAATTATTCCTTGGCAACGGAATTTGTGTATGTTCAGCTTTCCAAATATGTTATTTATTTATTTGCAATAATCATTTGGTTTAAAATCTTAGGAGTAGACTTAACAATTCTTTTAACGGGTTCCGCAGCACTACTTGTTGGACTTGGTCTCGGTTTACAAGATGTATTTAAAGACATCATTTCTGGCATTGTTTTGTTGTTTGAAGGAAACATAAGGGTTGGCGATATTGTAGAGGTGAGCGCCAGCAGTACGAGCTCAAAAAATACCGGTGAGCACATGGTTGTCAAAATTCTTAAGATTAACATTCGCACCACCGAAATTGAGACACGGGATGGTAATATTCTTTTTATTCCTAATACACGGTTGACCCAAGATATTATCGAGAATTGGAGCCATGGATCTGAGAAAAGTCGCTTTAAAATTGAAGTTACGGTAAATTACGGCGCAAATACAGAATTAATTATGAATTTATTAGAAAGGGCGGCAATGAGTCACCCATGCGTGAACAAGAATGAACAAATTATTGTTCGGTTAGCAAAATTTGGAGATAATGGGCTGGAATTCGAATTATTATTTTGGGCTGATCAAAGTTGGGATATTAATAATTACAGGTCAGAAATTCGCCTGGAGATCAATCGATTATTTGAAGAAAATAGTATTGAAATTCCCTATCCAAAAAGATCTGTTGAACTTATTAATAAGTAGTCAGCGCAATTGATACAAGTATTGTTGAATGGTGTTTTCAATGCCGTAGTACAAAGCGTCAGAAATTAAGGCATGTCCAATAGAAACCTCACTGAGCTGACATAATTTTTGTTTGAAATAAGCTAAATTTTCTAAGTTTAGATCATGTCCGGCATTAACTTTAAGTCCACATTTTTCTGCTGTCTCGGCAGCCAGGACATAAGGCTTGATTGCCTCCGCTTTGTTTGAGGAATAATCAACCGCATATGGCCCGGTATACAACTCAACACGATCAACCCCAATGTCTGCCGCAGATTCGATAAGTTTAACATTTGGTGCAATAAAAATGGATGTCCGAACACCCAGTGATTGAATTTCTTTTAATACCTCACTTAAAAAGTTTTTTTGCTTTATGGTATCCCACCCTGCATTTGATGTTAAAACATTGGGAGGATCAGGAACTAAGGTAGCTTGGGTAGGTTTTACCGATCTGATGAGTTCGAGGTATCTTTTATCAGGATATCCTTCAATATTAAATTCGGTAGTGACTACTTTTTGAAGATCATAAACATCCATTGTGGTGATGTGCCGTTCATCAGGTCTTGGATGAATAGTTATTCCCTGTGCTCCGAAACGTTCACAGTCGATAGCAAATTGAACAACATTAGGCAGACTTCCCCCTCGAGCATTTCTAATTGTGGCTATTTTATTAATATTGACGCTCAACTTAGTCATGGTACAAAATTTGTCTGTAAAATTACGAACTCTGAGAGGATTTTAGTACTTTGGCACTCCAAATGCGAGCAATACATCTTATAACCGAGGAAATTCCGCCCTTGATTCATACCGATACTGGCGAAAAGGCTATAAATTGGATGGATGAATTTAAAGTTTCGCACCTTCCTGTTTTAAAGAATGGAAATTTCGTTGGTTTAGTTTCTGAATCCGATATTCTTGATAGATTAGATGTAGATAAAGCATTGGATTTACTTTTCGATCACCTCCCTCGCCCTTACGTTTACGATAAAGCACACCTCTATGAAGTCTTGGCAAAAATGTCGGAGTTTAAATTGAGTGTTTTGCCTATTCTTGATGAGCATGAAAACTACTTAGGATGTACCTCCATATACGAAGTAATGACAGTAATCGCGAATACAGGAAGTATCAAAGAGTCCGGAGGAATCATCGTGTTAGAGGTCAATTCTGTCGACTATTCGATGGCACAGATTGCACAGATTGTAGAAAGTAATAATGCACGCATTTTAAGTGCATATATCTTATCAAATCACGAATCAACAAAACTCGATGTTACATTAAAAATAAATCAAATGGATTTGACCCATATAGTGAGAACGTTCGAGCGCTACGATTATGTAGTGAAGACGAGCTATCAAAAAGGTTTTGGCGATGACGACATTCAGACACGTTACGATTCATTGATGAATTTCCTTAAATTTTAATATGCGAATTGCATTATTCGGAAGAAAGATAAATAAACAAACTGCTGAATGTTTTCAGGAGGTAATTAATGTAATTGCACGTTTTGGATGGAAAGTTGTGATTGAAAAAGAGCTAAAATCCCTTTTAGTAACGAAATATGGATTTGATAAAAGAATGGAGGTGTTTTCTGATCACCGCGACTTTTCTTCCGGAGTAGATTTAATGATAAGTTT
>VGMK01000150.1 GCA_016866375.1 Bacteroidota bacterium | reverse complement strand
GGGCGCTCACCAATCCAAAGAACTTAAAAAGGCTGGGGTACCTTGCATACATTATTACACAATGTCAAATTCAGCATCCGTAAAGGAAATTGCTTCAAAGGTATTTTAACTCATGAATAAACTAGTTTTTGTATTTTTTCTGTTGACGCTGTACTTCACGAATTACGGACAAGTTAGTCTAAAGAATGCCGTTATCATTGGTCAATTCGATAAACCTGAGGATCGTTACGTCATCGAAGCAAGTGTTACTGAAATATTTACACAAATTGGAATCAAAGCTATTCCCCTTCAAAATATTATTAAACAAGGAGAAAGTCCGATAGTATTGATTCAGGACAGTCTTCAAAATGCACTAAAAATCAAAGGTTTTGATACTTATCTTTTTATTAATGTGAGGGGTTATGATCGTACATTCAAACCGTCTTTTTCCTTGAACAATTTGGAGGAAGCCATGGATATGGCGAGTATTTACAAATTGTATAGGGACGAATCTACATCGGTCAGTTTTGAGTTTACCTTCTTTCGAAATAATGTTGTGGTGTACCGAGATATTTTGAAATGCACGAATATTTCCGACAGAGATTCTACCATCAAACGATTTAAAAAGAAACTGCCAAAGAGAATGAAGAAAAAATGGAAGGTTTATTGACCAAGCCTGAATTTTTTATCCAACTCCATATCATCAGGATTTCCATATACGCCGCACTTTGGGACTCTCTCAAATAGTTTTATAAACCTCAGTTGCCCTTGAATTGGCCAATATCCTGAGGAAAACCAATTGAGTTTGGGAGTAAAATTATTCCACTCATAGATTCCAATAATTGGTAAAGACACTCCAGGAACACAAATCCAAGCACGGTTAATTCGAATTCCAAAACCCAAAGAATAGTGAAATTGCGCCACTAATGGCGAATGGAATCTGCTGGGCGGCGTAAACTCAAGACTTGGATCATAATATGCTTGCTCACTTGGAAACATCAAATAGTCAATATTAAAACCTAAACCCTGATCGATAAAATATTTTCTCGTTTTGTCGATTTTCTTTTTTCCGGTAAATATTAAAAAATGAGCCGATGCTCTGCCGTAGAGGAAACCATTTCTAAAGCCTCCTGATGAGGCAGTGGTATCATATATCGCTCCTGAAGTATTTTCGTTATGGAGGGTGGTCGATTCCAACCCTGCTAATTGACGGAAGCCAAGGGCAAATTCCCAATAATCCATTATTCTACTTTTCTTTAGCCAATTAATCGGTATGCCTTTCCACATTGGAAACTGAACCAGACCCGCTTCGGCAAAAAATCCAAGACTTCCCGAAGGGTCTATATGATATATTGCTCTTGGATCACCGATATTACCTATTATTTCACCAGAGACTGGCTTATTTGTCATGGTGTAAGTTGGTCCGGCAGCAAAATGATAGCCATTTTTTGTGACGATAATATAATCGTTTCCTTTTTCTCCCTTGGTAAATCCTCCTTGAGCCGTTAGTGACATCGGAATTAACAAAATTACTACCTTAAAAATTCTCATACATCGAAATTAAAAGACTCACTTCGAGTGAGGATGAAATTCATTACCTCATCTGAATCCCAATAATCGTAAATTTTTGGAAACCCCATAACCTCATCCATGATTGAATTTTGCACTTGCCCTTGTTTATAAGCTACACTGTATGGAATATTGCTGAACGTAACTTGAGAATATAACGGCAACCACTTATTAGGGTACAATTCACTGAATTTTGCTTCAATCCTTTTTCTAAGTAAAAAATCAGGGTCTGCAACATAATCGCGCATCACGTAGTAATTGTCCAGTGATAAATCTTGTAAAGCATCTCCGTCTGGTTTTCTTGTCAAGCTGTACTCCTCGAAAACTTTCTCCCAATTTTCCTGGTGCTTGATCATAAGGTTATTTAAGACCCTGCAATCCTCAAAACCGGCATTCATACCTTGACCATAAAAAGGAACAGTCGCATGAGCACTGTCCCCCATCAATGCGACTTTACCTTTTGTCCAAGGATAACACCTCACGATCGCAAGATTAGATAAAGGGTGATCTTCCCATGAATCAGCAACGTGTGGCATCATCTCATAGAAATCCGGAAACACAGTTTTGAAAAATCTATCAACATCTCCTTTTGATTTTAACTTATCAAATGAAAATTCGTCGTTTTCATGAGGCATAAACAATGTACATGTAAAAGACCCGTCTTCATTGGCTAAAGCAATCAGCATAAATCTTCCTCTCGGCCAAATGTGTAATGCATTTTTATCCATTTTATAACTGCCGTCGACATTTGCTGGAAGAAGTAACTCCCTGTAACCGTCCTCAATGTAATTCTGAGAGTACTGAAACCTATCCAATTTTTGCATCGAATTGTATCTGACAGCGGAGAATGCTCCATCGGCAGCAAAAATTACAGGCGCTTGGTCTGTAAATTCTTCCCCAGTAAGTGTATTTGTTAGGTATACTTTTCCTTCATCCAATTCAACACGTTTGCATTCGTGATTATAATGAATAAGGGCATTACCGTATTCCTCGGCAATATCCATCATTTTTGCATTTATCTTACCACGCGAAACTGAAAAAATAGCTTGCCCTTCTTTACCATAAGGTTGATAGGTAAGCTTTCCCTCTAAATCGTGCATCATCCTTCCATACATCGGTATGGCAATTTTTCTGATTTCGTCTCCAACGCCAACCGCATCTAGGGCAGTCCATCCTCTCACGGATAAAGCGAGATTTATCGACTTGCCAGCTGAGATTTCAGCCTTTCTGATATCTTTACGTCGCTCATAAATCGTGACTTTATAACCAGCCTTTGATAAGTATACTGCCCAAAGTGATCCCACAAGCCCAGCGCCAATAATAATTGCTTTCTTATTTTCTTCCATATTTATTTTCTCCAATGCTTCGAATATTTCGTTTCAAAATATGAATTCCGTTTTCTTGAAATACGCTGCTTGCGCTGATAGGCAATCACGGCACGCCAAATCAACAACCCGCCAATTAAAATGGCAACTGTTTGTACCGCAACTTTAGCGAAGTCCATGGTATGGTCAACCTGCCCTGAATATTTTACCTCAATCAACTCCTTTACAGCCATATTACAAATTTAGATAGGTTGTCAACGGGTTTTAATAAATTGAATGTTTCTTTTTAAACCACTAAACTTAGTCCTTTTAACAGCACTTTTTTTAAAAAGTTCATGAAACATTTCTTCACTCAGTTGCTCCCATTCTGAACTCGTTAAATTCAATATTTTTTTATTAGCTTGAAAACGATGCTCAACCGTAGGTTTGGAAAAACTATTCCAAGGACAAACATCCTGACAAATGTCACATCCGAACGCCCAATTATCCATTTTATTTTTAAACTCCGAAGGGATTAACTCGTCCTTTAGCTCAATGGTTAAATAGGAAATACACTTGTCACCTTGCACAACGTAGGGCGAAACAATTGCCTCAGTAGGGCAAGCGTCAATGCATCGGGTACATGTTCCACAGTAATCTTTTAAGGGACCATCGGGTGGGATATCAATATCCACGATTAATTCGGCAATGAAAAAAAAACTACCCTCCTTTGGATGAATGAGGTTGCTGTTCTTTCCTATCCAACCCAAGCCCGACCTTTTTGCCCAAGCTTTATCCATTACAGGTGCAGAGTCTACGAAAGCTTTCCCGTTGATTTCACCAAAACCATCCTTTATTTCGCTCATTAAGGTTTTTAATTTATCCTTGATAACCGTATGGTAATCCTCTCCGTAAGCATAAGAAGAAATCTTAGGAATTTCCTCATCGGATAGGGTTTGTTTTTCTTTTGGAAAATAATTTAATAAGAGTGAAATAACTGTCTTGGCACCATCCACCAAAAGCCTGGGATCCAAGCGCTTGTCAAAATGATTTTCCATGTATGACATTTTTCCGTGGTAATTTTTGTTGAGCCATGTATCCAATTGTCTTGCTTCCTCTTCAAGAAATGTTGCTTTTGAAAATCCACAGTAAAAAAACCCGAGAGAATTCGCTTTTTTTTTTATAAACTGTTTGATATCATGCATAACTAAAATAGACCGCCTTGCACCCATGCAGAATCTTTTCCGAGGTGCTTGTATGCTTTTTCTGTTACTTTCCTTCCCCTTGAAGTTCTCATCAAAAAACCTTCCTGAATTAAAAATGGTTCATACACTTCCTCGAGAGTTCCTGCATTTTCTGAGATAGCGGTGGCGATTGTTGTCAAACCTACCGGTCCACCTTGAAATTTATCAATCAATGTATTTAAAATACGGATGTCCATTTCATCCAAACCATAGGAGTCTACATTCAAAGCTTTAAGCGCTATCTCAGCAATGGCGTTGTCTATCTTTCCTGATCCTTTGATTTGGGCAAAATCACGCACTCTTCTCAGTAATGCATTTGCAATTCTTGGAGTTCCTCTCGATCGACTTGCAATCTTAAAAGCTGCATCCGCATCTATTGGGATTGAAAGCAAGGCCGACGACCTTTCAACTATCGCCGAAAGCGTTTCGGCATCATAATATTCCAACCTGGAATTGATCCCGAATCGCGCTCGCAGAGGCGCTGTTAATAAACCAGAACGAGTCGTTGCACCAATTAGAGTGAAAGGATTTAAATTTATTTGTATTGTTCGTGCATTAGGTCCTGAATCTAAGAGAATGTCAATAACATAATCCTCCATTGCGGAATAAAGGTATTCTTCCACTACAGGACTTAACCTATGGATTTCATCGATAAACAACACATCACCTTCACTTAAATTTGTCAATAAGCCCGCGAGGTCGCCTGGTTTATCGAGCACCGGTCCACTTGTCACCTTAAATCCCACTCCCATTTCATTGGCAATAATACTCGCTAAGGTCGTTTTTCCTAATCCGGGAGGCCCGTGAAGTAAGACGTGATCCAATGGTTCACTTCGTAGCTTAGCGGCTTGAACAAAAATTTCAAGATTTTCGACAATAGTCGGTTGACCGGCAAAGTCTTTCAAAGTTTTGGGTCGCAGGACCTTATCCAGCTCTTGATCTCCGGGCTGTGAAGCATGTTCGCGA
>VGMK01000149.1 GCA_016866375.1 Bacteroidota bacterium | reverse complement strand
GTAAACGTAATGTTTGGTTGGGATGCATTCTGACAAATGTTCGTAGTACCTGTTATTGTAGCTGTTGGTAATGTGGTTGTCTGAATCGTTAAGGATGCATTCTGAGCACATCCAGGAGCACCTGTCGTCGTTGGCGTAAAATTATATGTCTGTGTTCCAATTGTACTTGTAGATATTGTAGCTGGAGACCAACTTCCTGCTATGCCATTATTCGACGTCGTTGGCAAGGTTCCAGGTGTAGTTCCCTGACAATATGGACCTATTGGATTGAATGTGGGTGTTACATTCGGATGTACTACAATTGACATCTGAGCTGTTGTAGCGCAAACTCCACTTGCAGGGGTCGGTGTGAATGTATACAAGGTCGTTACTGCTGTTGTGGTGGCTGTATTATTCACAGCAGGTGCCCATGTCCCCGTAAAACCATTCGTAGAAAGCGTTGGTAAAGTAATCGTATTTCCACTACAATATGGACCTTGCTGTGTAAATGTCGGCGTCTGATTCGCTGTTACTGTTATCGTCGCAGTTCCACTCGCGGTATTCGAACAACTTCCAATCGACACATTCGTTAATGTATATGTATATGTACCCGGTGTACCTGTTGGAACAGGTAATGTTACAGAACTACTCGTAGATGTTGTCGTTATTGTTTGAGCAGTAGCGTTACCAGTTACTGTATATGTAAACGTATATGGAGGTGTGGTTGTAGCGCCCGTAGCGCCCGTAAACGTAATGTTTGGTTGGGATGCATTCTGACAAATGTTCGTAGTACCTGTTATTGTAGCTGTTGGTAATGTGGTTGTCTGAATCGTTAAGGATGCATTCTGAGCACATCCAGGAGCACCTGTCGTCGTTGGCGTAAAATTATATGTCTGTGTTCCAATTGTACTTGTAGATATTGTAGCTGGAGACCAACTTCCTGCTATGCCATTATTCGACGTCGTTGGCAAGGTTCCTGGAGTTGAATTTTGGCAATAAGGCCCAAGTTGCGTAAAGAGAGGTGTTGTCAGAGGATTAACTGTAACTGTTATGTTTTGAGAACTAGAACAACTTGTAGTTGGATTTGTAGCGGTAACCGTGTATATGGTCGTGCTCCCTGGAGAAACGGAAATGCTAGAACTAGTAACTCCATTTTGAGTTGTTACCGGACTTGTTGACCATTGGTAATTGTAAACTGTTGTAGAAGGGTTGCTAGTTGCAGTAATAGTTGCAATTGAACCAGCACAGATGGTCGGTGATGCCCCAACTGTAAAAGTAGGACTTGGATTAACTGTAATAGTATAGGTTCCCGTACAACCCGTTGAGGAAGTGTAAGTAATTGTTGCTGTTCCTGCGGATAGAGCAGTTACCAAACCAGAACTATTTATCTGAGCAACTGAATTATTGGATGAAATCCAAGCGTTACTTGAAGCTGGTGGTTGGTTATTTGAAATAGATAATTGCGCTTGTGCTCCAGCACAAAGAATTTGAGTCCCAACAATTATTGGACTTGGGTTTGTTATACCAACTGTTTGTTGCGTTGAGTTTACACAACCATTATTATCTGTAATGGTTATGGAATAAGTTCCGGGATTTAGGTTATTAATTGGGTAATTCAAAAATCCGGGAAATGGAATCTCCACTCCGGTAGGATTGTTTAATGTGCTGCCAGTAAGCTGCCACGACACATTGAAACCAACATTTCCTGGGGTTCCATCTCCTGTTCCAAGTCCTCCAACCGTTATGGATCCTGTTCCATTTGCGCATGTGGCATTAACTATTTGGAATTGAGGATCAATAATGGGTGGTTGAGTAACAATTTGAGTGATTGTGGCTTGACAACCATTATAATCTGCAATCGTTATTTGATAAGTTCCAGCTGTCAAATTAGACATTTGAAAATTAGATGTAGTAATTTCAGGAGGACAAGCTAGACTAAAATTAGAAGGAGGAGAAGTTGGTCCTGTCCAGGTTAAGCTGTAGCCTCTACAAGAATTACCAAAAGGACCAATAAATCCCCCTGAGGGAGATAGATTTATTGTTCCTGTGCTCTGCCCATTACATAAAATATTTGTTGTTGTAGCTAAAACATTCAACTGCGCGTAATCAACCAAACTGGCTCCTCCTGAAGCACAAATATCAAATTGACCAAAAGTTAAATTTTCAGAGACTTGCACAGAGTATGATTGACCATTTGGAAGTGCAGGTAAGTTATTAAAAGTGTAAGACAAACCATTGACTAGGGGAGAAGTCTCTAATACCGCTCCAGTAGGACTGATTATTCTAAAATAAACAGAAGGCGGGCATCCACAAGAAGAATTAACCGTAGCTTGTAAACTTCCACTAGATTGGCCGTAACACAAAGGAGAAGTAGCAAGAATATTGACCTGACACTGCCCCCATACCCCTACCTTGCTCACTACCAGAAATATAGAAAGCAGAAAAGCAACCCGTAAAAAGAATTTGTGCGTAAAAGTGTGCAAAAGGCCTAAAATTAAAGAGCTAATTTACGAAAATGAATGGAGAGAGCAAATAAAGAATTCTTTTCTTCAAGGGAAAAGTTAGAAAGTTAATGAAGAAAAAAATCAAGGGCAAAGATGCCAGGATTAACTTATTTTCCAATAATTTTTGCTTCAATTCTTCGGTTCATCGCTTTGTTTTCAGGAGAATCGTTGGGATATTTCGGAACAGATTCACCGTACCCTACCGTGGAAATGCGTTTTGCTTCAATCCCCTTTGAAATCATGTATTTTTTGATTTCATCTGCACGGTTTTGAGACAGCTTTTGATTGTGCTTATCATCGGCATCGGAGTCGGTATGTCCTGAAATTTCAACTTGGACGTTAGGGTATTTTTTTAAGAAATCAATAAAACTCTTAATTTCCGACTCGTATTCTTTCTTGATATTGTATTTATCAACATCAAAAAGAACGTTTAATTCGATACTCTCTCCAAGACTAAACGAATTGAAAATGAAACGTTCGTTTGTGTAGGTGCTATCGCCCAATTTAACCTGTGTGACAAGTTTTAAACTGTCTCCGAACATACACGGGCTAAAATTAATTTTAAAATTGTTATTCACCCGATACATCGTATGATTGAAAACATTAGAAATTTCATTCCGCGAAAACAACTGCCTGTAATACCCCCCAGTTTCCTGACTAATAAAGGTTAAATAAGGAACATCTACGTACTGACCGAAACCTATGGTATTCACAACGGCTTTTGCTTTTTTCGCTTCCGTGACCAATTGCACTAAATCTCGCGCAACTTGAGAAGAGTTTTCGCAACCATCCGTCAATAAAACCATCAACTTTTCCTTGAGTGTCGATTTTTGATGTTCCTCAATGCCTAGTTTTATTGCATCTTGAATCGCAGTGGCATAACCGTAACCGGTCAAACCTGACGTAGGCCTCAATACAGATCTTAGTTGGCTTTTGTCCGTTGAGGTGATTAGGCTCTCAACCTTGTTATCGAATTTTATGATGGTAACTTCGTCGCTAGGATGTTTATAAGAAAGGGCAGAATCCAAGGCTTCTTGTAAAATATTTGCTCGGTCGTCGCCCATCGAACCACTGTGGTCTAATAAAAACACAATAGACATAGGGTCTCTTTTCGCTTGAGTGGTTTGAATCAACTTGTAATTCAAAATTTTACAGCTCATTGAATCTTTGATAATTTTTATTCCAACGATAGACTTTTTATTGATGTCGTTTAAGTAACCATTGGTCGATGGGTTATAGAAGGTATAACTGATATTACCTTCATTAGATGATATATGCGCATTGTAGGATTCCAAGGTATACGCCGACAAATTTGCAGGTTTAACGTCTTTCACGTTCACCGAAATCGGATTACTCAAGGCAAAATGGGTATTTGGGGCTTTGGTATCTGTTTGAATTACTTTCTCAGCAAGCTTTCCATTTCTTTTAAACGTTGGACTTCCTTTTCCTGTAAAATCAAATACTTTTTTTTCAATTACAGCACAACTAGTGAAGAAAAAAAGTGCTGAGGTAACAATAATTGCTAAGTTTTTGAGCATGAGTATAAAATTACAAAGCAAAACTATAATTTTTTTACCACGAAGTTAAATTTGTTGGTTCCAATTTAAACTTAAAATCAATAAATGTTTAATTAGGGGCCCTTTAAAAAATCAAAATAAGAACTTTGATCAATTTAATTTTTGCTTCAATTATTAATTCTCAAAAGTATTTAATGGTATAAATATTGGCAGTTAAGGTCTTTTTTCTGGTTGAAAACTGGGGCTCGAGGCTTCTATCTCCCTTAAGTTGAGCCTGAATTACCATTGCATCTGCAGCATTCGCATCTGCACTAGTCCAGTATACGCCGGCATAAACAGGGCGTTTTAATATCCAAAGCCCCTTGAAAACTTCAACTAGATCATTCGAAGTTGGCAAGATCCAATCTTTGTGACCGTTTATATCCAATGATTTACAGAAAGTTGCTGCCCCATCCAGGCAATTGGCAGAAAGTATCTTATTATGATTTGCA
Organism: Bacteroidota bacterium; assembly: GCA_016866375.1. Taxonomy (GTDB): domain Bacteria; phylum Bacteroidota; class Bacteroidia; order Flavobacteriales_D; family Crocinitomicaceae; genus UBA952. Next base: position 643 of record VGMK01000149.1, on the reverse strand, counting down.
ACGGCATTATCTATTTTTCCAGAATTAGCAAAATCCATGTTTATTAACTTTCCCGTACAACCTCATTGTTTGTCCGTGTAGTAGGAATCTGCTGCCACAATCCCAACGTACTTTCCGTAGTTTGAGTCTCCTGGCTTGAAAAAATAGACAATCGTACCACCTAGATGTGCATCACCCACCTTCAGATTTCCAACACTTTGCGGCGAATCAACATTAAAAGTAGATTGAGCGTGAATCGAAATTGTAAATAACAATGTAGTTAAAATCAATAATTTTCGCATTTGTTTTCCATTTAATAATTTGTTTTTACTTGCAACTATTTTTCTTTTCGAAGAATATAGTTATAACCTTATTTGGTAAACAAAACTCAAGGGTAATTTTGAAACGAAAATATAATATTTTGTAATGTAAAGAATAAAAAATTAACCAATAATTCTTTGTAATGGTAAAAATAAATGATTAGAAGTTATTCTTATTTTTTCCCGGTAGTGCTTTAAAACCCTTTCAGATTACTCCACCGTAGAGAAAAACTCTACATTGGTTAATACTGATACTGTCATAGGTAACCATATTAGTTCTGACAAAGTTAAAAATAATAATCGGTCATATTATCTAACTTTAGAGGTTAGGATTACTTCCTCCA
>VGMK01000148.1 GCA_016866375.1 Bacteroidota bacterium | reverse complement strand
CCTTGAAATACCGTGCCGTCCTCAAGTACCAAAAATGCTGATTTTTGCTCGTGCATGAAATTTATTTGCGTAAAATTAGAAACTTACCTGTAATTTGAACTATTTTAAAATTAAAAAAGGCAACCAAATGGCCGCCTTTTATCAACATATTGTCAAAAAGTTAGGATGCAGATTCCTCTTTACTATCTTCCTCTTTCTGAGGGGTATTGTCATACTCAGTTTCTGCTGACTCCGCTGCCTCTTCACTTGCAGGGACCACCTCTTCGGCAACCGCAGGACTTGTTTCTTCAGTAACTTCCGATTCGGTAATTGTTTCTGTCACCTCTTGCGCTGTAATTTCATTTTGAACATCTAACTCTTGGTTTTCTTCAACAACTGCGACTTCATGGGCCTCTACTAGAGTTTCAGATACAACTTCTTCTAAAGGAGTTTCAACAGTATCCTCGTCAGTATTTTCGGTTTTAACAGCAGTTTCTACATTATCTTCAATAATTACTGCATCTTCAACTGCTTCTGCCTGAGCTTCATTTGGGACATTGTCTCCCGTTTTCTTGCTGCCAGCTCTGCGCGAACGTCTTGTTGTTTTCTTAGCTGTATCTTTTGTGTAAATTTCGTTGAAATCGACCAACTCAATGAGGCACATTTCTGCGTTATCTCCCAATCGATTCCCAGTGCGAATGATTCTTGTGTAACCCCCGTTCCTATTGATAATCTTTGGCGCTACATCACGAAATAATTCAGCAACAACCTCTTTGTTTTGAAGATAGGAAAAAACAACACGACGAGAATGCGTTGAATCGTCTTTTGCTTTTGTAAGAATTGGTTCCACATAAACACGCAAAGTTTTGGCTTTGGCCAGGGTTGTTGTAATACGCTTGTGTTCAATTAAGGAACATGCCATATTCGAAAGCATGGCCTTCCTGTGGCCGGTCTTTCTACTTAAATGATTTACCTTATTTCCGTGTCTCATGACTACTAGTCTTTATCTAATTTATATTTTGCCACATTCATCCCAAATGAAAGGCCTTTATTATCTACTAAATCCTCTAACTCAGTCAATGACTTTTTACCAAAATTCCTAAATTTTAATAGATCAGACTTGGCATAGGAAACCAAATCTCCAAGTGTTTCTACGTCAGCCGCTTTTAAGCAGTTCAGTGCACGCACTGAAAGATCCATATCCACTAGTTTTGTTTTAAGTAGCTGACGCATGTGGAGTGATGTTTCATCAAACTCTTCAGTCTCAGCTTTTATTTCACTATCCAGTGTGATGCGCTCGTCAGAAAACAACATGAAATGATGAATTAGAATCTTAGCGGCCTCTTTTAATGCATCTTTTGGATGAATTGAACCATCCGTCTTGATGTTGAAAATTAATTTCTCATAATCCGTTTTTTGCTCGACTCGATAGTTTTCAATTGTATACTGTACATTAACAATTGGTGTAAAAATTGAATCGATAAAAATTGTTCCGAAAGGAGCAGAATTTGTCTTATTCTCTTCAGCAGGTAAATAACCTCGTCCTTTCCCAATTGTCAACTCCATTTCAATTTTGACTGATGCTTCCATGTTACAAATCACTAAGTCAGGATTCAACACTTGGAAAGCAGAAGTATTTTTTCCAATGTCGCCTGCTGTCAATTTATTTTGTCCACCAGCAGTCACGATTACTGTTTCCGAATCAGTCCCTTCGATTTGTCTTTTGAATCTTACTTGTTTTAAATTTAATACAAGCTCTGTTACGTCTTCGACAACCCCTTTAATGGTTGAAAATTCATGGTCAGCACCCTGAATTTTAACAGAAGATATAGCGAAGCCCTCGAGTGAGGACAACAAAATTCTTCGGAGTGAATTACCTACTGTAATACCATACCCTGGTTCCAACGGTCGAAATTCAAATTCTCCGTTAAATTCATCAGAGTGAATCATTATTACTTTATCTGGTTTTTGAAAATCCAATATAGCCATTTTACTTTCTTTTATTTTTATTTAGAATACAATTCAACGATTAGTTGTTCTTTGATATTTTCTGGTATCATATCCCTCGAGGGCCAGTTCAAAAGCTTACCTGAAAGTGATGTTGAATCCCAATCCAACCAATCGTATTTCTTTTTATTTGTTGTTAGGGAGGCAATAATTGCCTCAAGAGATTTTGATTTTTCACGAACAGCGACGACATCCCCTACATTTAGCGTGTAAGAAGGGATATTGATCACTTCACCATTCACCACAATGTGTTTGTGAGAAACCAATTGTCTCGCTGCTCTTCTACTTGGAGCGATTCCCAGTCTAAAAACAGTATTATCTAGTCGGGCTTCACAAAGTTGAAGTAAGTTTTCACCAGTAATTCCTTTCATTCTAGATGCTTTCGCAAAAATATTGGAAAACTGTCGCTCCAAAATACCGTAAGTGTATTTAGCTTTTTGTTTTTCCCCTAACTGGATAGCATATTCTGATTGTTTGCTACCTCTTCTTTTTGCAGGACCATGCTGACCAGGTCCATAATTTTTTCTGTCCAACGCCTTATCTGGCCCAAAAATAGGATCGCGAAAGCGCCGTGCTATTTTTGATTTAGGACCTCTGTATCTTGCCATTTTTATATTGTTTTATGGGACCCATGAATTAAGGCATTCCTTCGATGGTAACTTCCCGGTTATTTATTATTAAACTCTTCTTCTTTTTGGTGGACGACAGCCGTTGTGTGGTAATGGAGTAACATCAACAATTTCAGTCACTTCAATCCCTGAATTATTAATTGCCCGTATTGCGGATTCTCTTCCCGCACCTGGCCCTTTCACAAAAACTTTCACTCTACGTAATCCGAAATCATGCGCTTCTTTTGATGCATCCTCTGCGGCTAATTGTGCAGCATAGGGGGTGTTCTTTTTAGATCCTTTAAAGCCCATTTTGCCAGCTGATGACCATGCAATCACTTGGCCAGCACTATTTGTCAAAGAGATGATTACGTTGTTGAAGCTAGCCTGAATGTGAGCTTCTCCAGCGGCATCTACTTTGACATTTTTCTTCTTTTTTTGATTCGTTTTTGCCATACTAACACTTTTTATTTAGTTACCTTTTTCTTATTTGCAACTGTTTTTCTTTTTCCTTTTCTTGTTCTAGAATTATTCTTGGTGCGTTGTCCACGAAGTGGCAACCCGGCACGATGACGTATTCCTCTTTGGCAACCAATATCCATCAATCTTTTGATATTAAGCTGAATTTCCGAACGCAACTGACCTTCGGTTTTGACTTCGTTGACCGAATTTCTGATGGCTGAAAGCTGATCGTCATTCCAATCTTGTACCTTAATGCTTTCATCAATACCGTTCTCCTTCAAAATCTTCTTCGAAGTACTTCTTCCGATGCCAAAGATGTAAGTTAAACCAATTACACCCCTTTTATTTTTTGGTAAATCTATACCTGCAATACGTGCCATATTATTAACCTTGACGTTGTTTTAATTTGGGATTCTTTTTATTTATCACGTAAACGCGACCCTTTCGCTTTACGATTTTGCAATCTGCAGTTCTTTTCTTCACTGATGCTCTTACTTTCATTTTACTCTTATTTATTTATACCTAAATGATATTCTACCTTTTGTTAAATCATATGGAGACATTTCAACCTTAACTCTATCTCCAGGAAGTATTTTAATATAAAACATTCTCATTTTCCCTGAAATATGTGCAGTGATTACATGTCCATTTTCCAAACGCACTTTGAACATCGCATTTGGCAATGCTTCTTCAATGACTCCATCTTGTTCTATTGACGATTGTTTTGGCATCTTCTAAAATCCTGATAATTCGTTATTTCCTCTTCTTCCGCGTACACGCGTGCCTTCCATCAGACCATCCATATGTTTATTCAATGTATATGTTTCAATTTGTTGTAATGTATCTAACACCACCCCTACCATAATTAAAATACTCGTTCCTCCAAAAAACATGGCAAACCCATCACTCACGCCAGCAAGCTTTGCGATTGATGGCAAAACTGCGATTGACGCTAAAAATAAAGATCCGGGGAAGGTGATGCGCGAAACGACGTTGTCAATATGTTCTGCGGTTTCTTCGCCAGGTCGGACTCCAGGAATGAAACCTCCACTTCGTTTCAAATCATCTGCGATTTTCATTGGATTAATCATAATCGCTGTGTAGAAATAGGTAAAAATAACTATTAATAAACACAACAATATGTTGTAGGACAAACCATAAACATCACCCAGAGTGCTTTGAAGAAATCCAACATTCTCGCTATCTCCGGAGGCACTAGAGTAAATCATTAGAGGAATTGTCATAATGGCTTGTGCAAAAATAATCGGCATTACACCACTTGAGTTGACCTTAATAGGTAAGTAATTTCTTGCACCAGCACTTTCCGCCGCTCCTCTTGACCCCACAACGCGTTTTGCCGTGTTCAAAGGAATCCTTCTCACTCCTTGTACAATTAATATTGTGGCCAAGACAATTAACATAAAGGCAACTACTTCAAGTACTAGAATCAATAAATTACCTGCTTCTAAGGATTTTGCAAACTCGCCAAAAAATGAGACTGGTAGCCTTGACAAAATACCCACAGTAATCAAGAGTGATATTCCATTGCCTATGCCTTTCTCCGTTATACGTTCCCCTAACCACACAGCAAACATTGAACCCGCAACCAAAATTAATATGGTTTGGCCCCACCAGCCAGTGGATGGGTCAATTGGCATGGCATTTTTTGACTCAACGTAGAGTTTTAAATAACTAGGGGCCTGAAGTGCACAAATGACAATTGTTAATATCCGTGTATAGTTATTTATTTTCTTCCGACCAGATTCTCCCTCGTTTTGCATTTTCTGAACGGCGGGGACAGCCATTCCGAGTAATTGCATTATGATTGAGGCGCTAATATAAGGCATTATACCGAGAGCCATGAATGATGCGTTGGTAAAACCACCGCCCGAGAATAAAGACAATAAAGACTCCAACATGTTCTGTTGCCCGGCATCGGTTGTGAGGTTTTTGTAATTTACACCGGGAAGAATTACAAAAGATCCCAAACGGTAAACTAAAATCAGCAGGAGTGTGTAAAGAATACGTTTTCTTAATTCTTCAACCGCCCAAATCTTCTTTAAATTTTGAATTAACCGTTTCATTTATT
>VGMK01000147.1 GCA_016866375.1 Bacteroidota bacterium | reverse complement strand
CAGGTTCATAGGTACAAATGGCAATTATTAAGTTGGGAATATTCTGATCAACATCAATGGTAACAATACCACCATCATAATTAGAAAATATGGCGAGATTACCATTTTGGTTACAAATTGTTTGGCTCTTCGAATTAAAAATTGAAAGGAAGCAAATGATCGTTAAAGAGTATTTTAAAATTAATTTCATTTTAATAGTGACTTATATTCATTTATTTATGTTGCATGGATCAATAATTTAATATAGCTTGAATGGCATCATTAACACGTTCAACATTGGTAAGCAAGACAGCCTCAAGCGTACTATTCAACGGAATTGCAGGTGTATCCTTCGACCCAACTATTGAAATAGCCGAATCCAAAAATTCAAAATTATCACGCTGTATTCTTCCCGCTAATCCCAACGAAAAAGAACACTCGATAGATTCTTCCGTAACAATTATAATTCTTCCGTGTTTTCTGCATAATGCATTCATGGCTTCGTGGTCTAAAGGATTAATGCTTCTAAGATCTAAAATTTCCACTTGTCCTGGGAAATTTTTTGCAGCTTCTAGAGTCCAATAAACTCCTCGACCGTATGTTATTACGCCTATTGATTTTCCTGATTGAATATGCTCTTCTTCTGCGTGTAAAACTGTTCTCGCTTTTCCAATTGGAATGATATAATCTTCGCTAGGTTCAATAGACATGGCACCTTCTGTTCCAGGTATTTTCGACCAATAAAGGCCTTTATGCTCCAAAATTACAACTGGATTTGGATCGTAAAAAGCCGCTTTCATCAATCCTTTCAAATCAGCTCCAGTAGAAGGGTAGACTACTTTAATTCCTCGAATATTGGCTAAAACGGATTCAACACTCGATGAGTGATAGGGTCCTCCTGAACCGTAAGCACCTATCGGAACTCGAATTACACAGCTAACAGGCCATTTTCCGTTCGATAAATAATAGGAGCGGGATACTTCTGTGAATAACTGGTTCAATCCAGGCCAAATATAATCCGCAAATTGAACCTCCACAAATGGTTTCAAACCAACTGCTGACATTCCAACGGTGGAACCTATAATAAATGCTTCTTGAATAGGTGTGTTGAAAACCCGGTTGTCTCCATAAGTTTGAGCCAAAGTTGCCGCTTCTCGGAAAACTCCACCAAGTCTGCCTCCAACATCCTGACCATAAAGAAGAGCCTCAGGATGTGCTTGCATGATTTCTCGAACAGCAAAAAGCGCGGAATCAACCATTACCGTTTTTTTCTTTCCCTTTGGCTCGCGCTCACCTTTTTCCTCTGTTATTGGTGTGGGTGCAAAGATAAAATCTATGCTGCTTTCGGGCGAAGGGTCCTCCGCATTCAAGGCACGATCGTAATCGGCATCTACTAATTTTTGAACATCTGCTTCTGTATTTATAAAGTATGACAACGGCGAACCTTGTGCCTCCAGTAATTTTTTCAATTTCGGATGGGGATCCTCTTTCGCATCCTCTTCCAGATCATCGCGATACCACTCCTTGCGAACACCTGATGTATGATGACCCAACAGAGGAACTTTTGCATGAATAATGAAAGGTCTTCTTTCTTTTCGAACAAGTTCGAATACCTCTTGAATGCAAGTATAGGATTCCGCAAAATCGCTTCCGTCAATACTTCTGACCTCGATTCCTTTAAATCCTTTTGCGTAATGAGAAATATCTTGAGCCCTCGTCTCCGCTGCATTAGCAGAGATGTCCCAATCGTTATCCTGAACTAAATAAACAATTGGAAATTTCTTCAAGGCGGCCATTTGAAACGCTTCAGAAACTTCTCCTTCAGTACAAGAAGCATCGCCGAGCGAACAGACAACCACAGGAGCCTCCTCCCATGATTTGTAATCAACTAATTTTTCTTTCTCCTTGTATTGTATTCCCATCGCAACACCGGTAGTTGGAATAGCTTGCATTCCGGTAGCCGAAGATTGATGCGGAATCTTAGGCATATCCTCCCTGTTCAATGAAGGATGACAATAATACGTTCTTCCACCAGAAAAAGGGTCATCTTTTTTCGCAAATAATTGAAGCATGAGCTCATAAGGAGTCATACCTATGCCAAGTAATATACTGTCGTCCCGATAGTATGGGGCAATCCAATCATGTGGTTTTAGTTGCATGCCAACGGCCAATTGAATGGCCTCGTGGCCACGAGATGTGGCATGTACGTATTTTGCGGTAATATCCTTATTGGCCTCAAATTTATCAGACATCGTTTTGGCTGTTAACATGAGACGATAGGCTCTCTTTAGTTCCTTTTCACTTATAATTCCCTTGTTTTTGGCCATTGTAGGTTTTAGGAGTCCAAAGATACAAATTCTATTTGACTGCCGGTTCGAGGAGTGTCAATGCGCCTGTATCTGCATCCATTTCAACTTCGACGCCAACGGGTAGCGTCCATTTATTAATAACATGCCCAATGGGAGAGCCGTAGCTCACAGGGATTTGTAATTCTGAAAAATGTTCGCGAATAACCTCGATAGTCGGCATAGATTCATCGGGTTTTTCTGCCAAGCACTTTGAGCACTGTCCGAAAATTATACCATTGATATGAGTGTAGCCGGTTGACAGCTTAAAATGAGTCAATAAGCGATCTATCACGTACGGCTCTTCGTTTGTTTCTTCAAGAAACAAAATTGAATTTTCTGGGAATTCAAAATACGGACTTCCAATCACCGCACTTAAAACGGAAAGATTTCCTCCAATTAGCCTCCCTCGAGCCTTTCCTCCATGAATGGTAACAAAGGTATTAACTGCCGATTGATCCAGTGGGAATGAATAATTTTCCCCAATGCATACAACACGCTTAAAAATATCTGTGGAGAATTCATTCCAAGAATTGACACCCACCAAGCCATGAAAAGTGATCAATCCCGTTTTAATGTAAATAGCAACGAGTAAACTTGTTATATCGCTAAAACCCATCAGAACTTTTGGATTAGATTGAATAATAGAATAATCGAGTTTATCAAGTAAACGAGCACATCCCCAACCACCTCGCATTGTAATAATTGCATCAACAGTCGGATCCGAGAAAAATGAGATAAGCTCAGAAGCCCGTTCCTCATCAGTTCCCGCTAAGTACCCTTTTTTTTTTGTCAATGTTTCACCAAGAACTACTAAAAATCCCATTTTCTTGAGAAGCTCCTCGAAACGAACAACATCCTGCGGGTCCCAAATAGCTCCTCCGGGTGCCGTAACCGCAATTTTATCTCCCTTTTCGAGTTTTTTAGGCTTAATTAATCGATCAGAAGATTTATATTGAGGTGCTTCCCCTGTGATTTCCGGAATCATTAAAGCACCAAGCCCAAAAAGTGAGCTCGCTTTTAAAAAATACCTCCTAGATGAAAAATCCATGCCTCAAAGGTAAGAAATGATGAATTGTAAATTAAATTTGTCATCTTTAAATTACGACATGTTAGGATTAAAAATGGCAACAGACCCGAGATGGGTTAACATCGTTGAAAAGAATATTGAAGAGATTTTAGTTGATCATGCATTTTGTGAGCAAAAAGCAGCTAGCAATGCCATTTCGATTATTGTTCAATATCCGCACTACACAGACTTAGTGCAAGCCATGACCACCATCTGTAAAGAAGAAATGGAACACTTTGATTTGGTTCACGCAAAGCTTTTGGAGCGAGACCTCACTTTAGGGTTCGAACGCAAAGATCCATACGTCAATGACCTCAGTGAATATCTGCGGCGCAGTAAAACGAACAGTACAACTGAAGGAATGTTTGTAAACAAAATGCTTTTCGCAGCGATGATTGAAGCGCGAAGCTGTGAGCGATTTAAAATTTTATCCGAGCAATTGCAAGACGAAGACCTTAAATCATTCTATCGTGGATTGATGGAGAGTGAAGCGAGGCATTACACAACCTTCTTAGGATTCGCGAGAAAATATGGTAAAGGAATTAACGTTGATAAATGTTGGCAGGAATTACTTGAATTCGAAGCTAAACTAATGGAAAAATATGGTAAAAATGAAACAATGCACGGTTAGTGACTTGTTATTTAGATAGCTCAGAAATGTACGATTACACCCGCTGAAACCATTTTTGTCATGGGAGCAGTGTTTTTTTCGAACACATTTGATAAGCCGTAATTTACATACAAGCTCACTTCATCGTAGCCTAAAATCGCAACAGCATGAGCTGCGAAAGGTCTGAAATTAAAATCACCTTTTGTGTTGGTCACATCGTTTCCTACTTTCGTGCGCCAACTTGAGCCTAGCCTTAATCCTCCTACCATTCCAACAGATAGGTGCCATGCTTTTTTTGGGTTTTTATTCGAACAAAATTCAAGGAGAAGTGGCGCCTGAATATATGCCGATCTCAAAGTACTTCGCTTGTATTCCGAATTCGATGAACTCGCGTATAAAATGGAGTCATTGTAGTTCAAATCGATTGTATTATTATTAAGTGTAAATCGGTTCCATTTGAATCCAAGCCCGGTGGTCACCCCAATGTAATTTTTATAAACTGGGAATCGTTTTTCAAGTACATTAAATTGTACTTCATAACTTTTTACGTAGTCGAATTTTAAATAAGAAGCATCCGTTTCATTCGTAAAACTTCCCGTTTCATTTAGCATGCCATTGGTGCCGTAACTGAGCCCCGACCAATACGATTTCGGTTTAGGAGTTTTTATTTTCTTGTGTGATTTGCGAGCGTGTTTGTGATCCGAATGATTTTCATCCTCGTGATCCATTCTTATTTCTTGGTCTATGATTACTTTACGTTTTCCGCCGTTGTCCCTCTTTGCGGATTTGTCTTTGTTTTCAATGATGACAATTTTCATATTTCCAAGTTTGATTTTCACGGAATCATCCTTGCTTGATTCATTTTCAATTTTTATATCAAAATCATCGGTAAATACCGAGTCCATTGACAATCCAAATCGTCTAATTTCTGAAATTCCCTCAAGATTGTAGAATGATTTTAGCGTTTCTTCAATTAATGAATCGAGATTGCCTTTCATTCCACCCAGTTCAAAAACTAAGGTGTCGTCGCCACTGATGTGAATTATTCTGTTTTCATTTTTTTGAGCATGGATAGTAATTGATGAAAAAACAATTGCCAAGGTTAGTGTAAGCAATTTAGTTAAAGCTTTTAAGTTCATAAAGTAAATTTTAATCACAACAAAGAGTCCAAAAATAA
>VGMK01000146.1 GCA_016866375.1 Bacteroidota bacterium | reverse complement strand
AAATCATGATTATGGCGAGGCGTGGAGAGATATGAGAGTGAGTTCGTTGACCGACCTAATTTTGACGAAAATATTACGCATCAAACAGATTGAGGATAATTCAGGAGTTACACTAGCAAGTGAAGGAGTAGAAGGTAATTACTATGACATGTTGAATTATGCAGTCTTTGCCCTGATTCACCTGGAAGAGTTAAAATAACGTTAAATAATTTTTTGACTCTTTCTTACCCTTTATTTTTGAAGAATTAAATCGAAAAATTATGGAAAAAGTTAAAAAATATTTACCCTGGGTAGTAAGAATATTACTTTCAGGATTTTTCTTTCTGTCGGCAGTGGCAAAATTGTATCCATCTCCCGTTTTGGCCATAACATCATTTGAAATGAAGCAATTGCTACCGTTAGGTTTCGATGAATGCTTTGCACCGTTTTTTTCTAGGTATGTTATCGCTGCAGAAATTGCGCTTGGCATAGGATTATTACAGCCACACTTTTTAAAATCTATTGTAATACCTGCAGCCACCCTAATGTTAGGTGTTTTTTCAATTCATCTTGCTATTGAGATTATGAACACAGGTGGAAATTCTGGAAATTGTGGATGTTTTGGCGAACTAATCCCAATGACACCTCTTCAATCAATCTTCAAAAATATTGCATCTATTGGATTATTGATATACTTGTATTTTCAAGTCAAGGACAAAGAAAAAGGACAAAACAACCCTTGGATTCTTTCAAGCATTTTCGCCTTCTCCAGTCTTTTTATGTTCGGACTAACACCCATGGAAAGTTGTAAAAAGGATACTTTTAATAGTTCGAAGGTTGTGATTATTGAATCAGATAACCCTGAGGATATTTTGCTGAATCAAATAAAGGAAGACACTGTTATTCAAGGAAAAGATACAAGTATTGTTGTAAAGAAGCTATACGAACCTGCACACGTAGTTTCTCAATTTTCTACGGCTATTCCAAAAATTGATAAAGGTTTAAAACTATTGTGTTTCTTTTCACCAACTTGTGATCATTGCCAAGGAGCAGGAAAGGATATCGTTTCAGTTTTAGCAAAGTCTAATGTGAAGCCAACAGTTCATATTGCATTTCAAGAAGAACCGGAGGAAGTGGCTAATTTCTTCAAAATTATTGGAAGAAAATTTAATCACCAAGTCTTTGAAATTCGACCATTTATGAAAGTGTTTGGCTCATCAAATGACGTTCCGGGTGTGGTATTAATGTGGAACGGTAACATCATCAAATTCTATCAAGGTTCAGGCGATGCAGCCTTCTCAAAGGACAAGCTGGTTAAAGATCTAAAGGATATCGAAAAAAAGCTCAAGCAGTAGTCTGTTGAAAACTTAGCGGGTTTGTGATTTTTCATTTTTTAAATATCCGTAAATTCGGATATGCGTAAAAAAATGGTTGCTGCGAATTGGAAAATGAATTTACTTCAAGCGGATGCACTTCATTTTTTAGAGGCAATTTCCAAAAGTCATTTGATTGATTTTTCAGCTCTTGATGCTGTGATCTTTCCACCTTCCATTTACCTCGAGAAAATGATCAGTAGAAGCCCTCAGGGCGTTCAAATAGGTGCTCAAAATTTTTATTTCGAAAATAATGGCCCATTCACCGGTGAAATTTGTCTGGAGCAATTAAAATCAATAAATTGTTCTTGTGTCCTGATAGGTCACAGTGAAAGAAGAATCGTATTTTCGGAAACACCCCAAATGATTTCGGAAAAACTCAATGCAGCAGTTAAAAATGGATTTAATTGCATATTATGTATTGGTGAAAGCCAATCAGTTCGCGAAAGCGGTGATCACTTGTTATTTTTACATGCACAATTGGAGGAATCCATCGGTCAACTAGACGAAAATGTGATTAGAAACCTATCCCTGGCTTATGAGCCGGTATGGGCAATTGGAACAGGACTAACAGCTAACCTGGAACAAATAAACGAGGTTCACAATTTTATTCGATCATACCTGTTAAAGCATTTTCCGACAATAGGGAGCTCTTTACGTATTTTGTATGGAGGTAGTTGTAACGAACAAAATGCAAAAGAGATATTTTCGTGTCCAAATGTAGATGGTGGTTTAATAGGAGGGGCATCCTTGGACTGTAGTAAATTTTTGGAAATAATTCGAGCAGCCCATGAAGTATCTGGAATTGAGCATTAATGTCTTTCCGAGAGAACCTTGGAATGAAATTTTTGTTTCCGATTTGTCACAAATAGGTTTTGAAAGTTTTCAAGATGACGCCGACGGAACCCTAAAAGCATACATCCAGGAACCCCATTTTTCAGACACTGATTTAAAGTTACTGCTAGAAAAAAGGAAAAAACAAATCAACTTTAATTACCATATTCTCTTGCTTGAAGAAAAAAATTGGAATAAAGAATGGGAGTCTCAGTTTGAGCCGGTAAATGTCGATGATTGCCTGGAAATTATCGCGCCTTTCCACATTCCACAATTGAAAGATGCAATTACCATAGTTATTGAACCAAAAATGACTTTTGGCACCGGCCATCATCAAACTACTCATCTTATTTGCGCCCATTTGTTGAAATATCCTCCCAAAAACGAATGCGTTCTTGATATGGGAACCGGTACGGGGGTTTTGGCAATTTTATCCGAGATTTTGGGCGCGTCAGCTGTAACAGCTATTGAAATAGAAGAATGGTCTGTGGAAAATGCATTGGAAAATATCAGACGAAATGCTTGTAAACGCATCGAGCTTATTAAAGGATCAAAGGAGCAAATTCCAAATATTAAATATGATTTAATCATTGCAAATATTAATCGAAATGTGCTAAGCGCTCAACTCCCAATCTATGCGTCACGAACAAAATCAGGAGGAAAATTACTAATCTCGGGTTTTTTTACAACGGATAACAAATATTTAATAGATATTGCAAGAGAAAATGCATTTGAAATGGTCTCCAACAACCAGAGAGACGAATGGTCAATCATTCAATTTGTAAAACAATGAAAATCAAGCTGATTTTTTTGATGATAGGGATAGGTTGTGCACTGCATGCACAATCATTCACAAAGGATAAAGAAAAATTTTGCAAAGAGTGGAATAAATTTGAACTAGACAGCAAATCAAGTAATTTTTGTAAGTCAGAACTAAAGAATTTGCTGGCTTCACCTCAAATTTCTGATACAAAATTTTCTAGATTGGTAGATGTATGCAATAGTTTAGAGAAAAAGGGAATACCCGTGAATGCAGATGTTTTTAACTACATGCTGGCATTCATTTATCAATATGTAAATAAATTTGACAGTGAATTTACTCAGGAGTGGGCTGAAATATTCGTTGAAAATTTAGAAAATAAACCCGATGAACTCAGTGATTTTCTACTCTTCTCTGCAAATTTATTTCGCTACAAATCACTGGCAAAAGAAGCCGAATACGGTTGGTACTACAGAAAAGGGAATTTTGAATGGGTACGAAATAAAAAAATACAGTTGATATGCAAAGACGGTGAGTTAACGTGTTTAGTTCCTGTTAACGAAACAATTGGAGACTCGATAAAAATTGTTTCAACTGATGGTGTATTCGATCTTGCAACCAAGCGATGGGAAGGAAAAGGCGGCGTCTTGAGTTGGGAAAAGGTAAATGGTAAAAACAATGAGACATATGCGAATCTGAACAATTATAAAGTCGATTTCAACAAAGCCATTTTAAAAGCCGATTCAGTGGCTTTATCAACGCCATATTTCGAAAAACCGATTTTGGGAAAACTCATCGATAAAACCATTCTTGATTTAGCGGAAAGTGAAAAAGCACCTCAATTCATCTCATTTGGACATTTAAAAATTCCGAATTTGAGGGAAAATGTAGATTATGTCGGCAGCTTTGTTCTAGAGGGTGGTGAATTTGTCGGTAAAGGGGGTGATGGAAGACCTGCTAAAATGTTCTTCAAGGTTTCTGATAAAATACAAGTAGAAATTGCTTCTCAGGCTTTTCAAATGTCGACAAATTCCATCACATCTCATGAAGGGTCATTAAAATTACATTATAAATCTGGAGATTCATTGTCGCTTCAAAAAGGATTTTTCTCCTATAATTTAGTGCGTAAAGAGTTGAAAATAACAGCCGGTGTGGTTGGTGGAGTCGCGCTTCCCTTCTGGGATAGTCATTTTAATGTCTACATTAAAGCTCCGGTTTTAGTATGGAATGGAAACAATAATACGGCATCTTTTACCTTTGATGTGGGGACTTCGCAAGAACAGAAGTATGCCATAATTGAGTCAAAGGATAATTATGACGGAAAACTCTATGCCAAATACAAACCTGCGAATTCAGAACACCCTTTTCAACTCATAGCAAAGAAAGTTGTTTCAACCGGGTTCAATGAATTTGGAGAAGGTGAAATAGCGACAGCAATGAACAAAATAATTGACCAAATAAAACCTTTAATTGTAGATATGATGTCAGATGGTTTTGTTCAATATAATGGCACTTCAAAAAAGATCAAAGTAGAACAAAAATTAATGGATTATGTCCTTGCACAAAATGGACAAAAAGATTTCGATAACCTAACAATAGTCTCGGATTTTAGGCCAGTTAAAATTTCAATTTCGGAGGCCGATATTCAAAATAATCCGGAATTACGTGAGGAACGAAATAATATTATGGCTAGAAATAACAAGCGTCAGCTCGCAACTGCTTTTGCAACAATAAAAATAGACGATTTAGAGTTGAAAATTACCGAAGTAGATAAAGTTGTGTTTTCTGAAAATCAAAACGTAGTCGCATATTGTGATTCTGCTGATTTAATTATGAAAAAGAACCGAGATATGTATTTTAAAGGATGGGTCACTGCAGGGAAAATGGATATATTCTGCAAAAATGCGGTATTTGATTACGAAAATTTCAAAGTTAGTATACTTTCATCCCGTGATGCATATTTTAATTTTTACCCCATAAAATCTGATGATGGAAACAAACCAATTGCTTCTCCATCTTCCATAAGTCATTTCTCCGGGGAAATTTTAATCGACCTTCCCTCTTCGCGTTCCGGAAAAATGTCAAAAATAGATGCCTATCCAATGCTGATATCACGCGTCAATACAAAAGTTTATTACAATGATAAATCAATATTGAAAAGTGCTTATGACTCAACAAGATTTTATTATGAAATATGGCCTTTTGAATTGGATAGTTTAGATAATTTTAATGAAAAATCATTGGCATTTGA
>VGMK01000145.1 GCA_016866375.1 Bacteroidota bacterium | reverse complement strand
ATCTGTTAAAAGGACAATTGAGTTTATTTTGAAATACAATGAAGGCATCCCGAGCTCTGACGAACTTTTGCTTGTACAAAAGTTGTCAGAATGCTGACTTGGACGTCAGCATTCAACTCTCGGTCTCCCTGACGCTCATTTCATTCGGTCAGGGCATGCGCTACGAAAACCCCTACTTTTGTCGGGGTTTTATTTTTTAAAGATGTTCTACACATATATTTTATATTCAAAGAAACTCAATTCTTTTTACAAAGGCGAGACTGGAAATATTACCGATCGACTAAATCGTCACAATAGTGGTTATGAAAAAGCAACCCAGATGGGAGTTCCATGGATACTTATCTGGAAAGGTGAGAACATCTTATTGAGCAGAGTATATTTCAAACCATGAACTTTGAGAGAAACTAGAGTACTCATTTTGTCAATAACTATTTATGTACTTGATATTAAAATGAATACCTTTAAACAATTATAAAATTCTTAAATGCAAAAATATTTTCTTTTACTTATTGTCTTTTTAAGTTTCCACTTATTCTACGGTCAAAAAGACTCAATTGTATTGAATCCAAGATGCATTCATAAAACTGGCTATGATTTTAATTTTCTAGGCCCTTCACCTTTTTTGTCTTTTTCTGTGAATCATTTTATAAATGAAAAAGTTAATTTGGAAGCAGGGCTTGGTGTTCTGGGTGCATATGGAGGGATTCATTTTTTTTCAAGTAAAAAGGAAAAAAAGAGTTTGTTTGCTCCCTATACTGGTATCAATTTGGGATTTATGACTTTGCCTGATATTGAGGTAGGGATAGGAGGAAGTTCCGATGGTTGGGGTAAATTCATGACTTTTTATATACCCGCAGGAGTTCAGTTAATGACTATGAATGGTTTTCATCTTTCCATTGAAGGCGCAATGTTTGCATTTACTGGGTATAATTCCAAGGTCATGCCATGGGGATCACTTAAAATTGGGCAGAATTTTTAGACTAAACTTTCATTAATACTCAATTTCAT
This sequence comes from Bacteroidota bacterium, assembly GCA_016866375.1. Classification (GTDB taxonomy): domain Bacteria; phylum Bacteroidota; class Bacteroidia; order Flavobacteriales_D; family Crocinitomicaceae; genus UBA952. The sequence continues at coordinate 4,189 of VGMK01000145.1, read as the reverse complement.
GTGAAATTGTAATTTCCGGATGTAGTGAGAGTGAAACAGAACAATATTTTTCCTTTGACAATAGAATAGCCCTTTCTAATTTTTCTTCTGGCACATCTGAACTAACTTTAAATTTTAAATGAATACCTGTAAAAGGGGAGGGTTGACCTGTTTTACGCTGCGTTAGCAATTCAATCGAGAAGTGCTGAGGATTTATTTTTTGTTTGTTTAAAATGAGCACTACATCTATTGACATACATCCTGCTAGCGAACCTGCCAATAATTGCATGGGGGTTAAACTTTTGTTTTTTCCACCGATGTCTTCGCTGGCGTCAATTAATACTTTAGCTCCTTTTTCGTTTTCAAGTTCAAAAACGAAAGGTTCTTCTATGCGTTTGAAATTTAACTTCATTTTAAAAAAATTACCTATTCACTTATTAAAAATACAAATTAATCAATCTTAGAAATTGAAATTCAAATAATTGAACTTTCTATAAACGTATTCAAGTAGCAACTAAACTCATTTACGAATAAAATTTTGTAAACGGTTCAGCGCAAAAAAAAAGGGACCGATCGGTCCCTTTTTTAAGGTCTCTTCTGTTAGTGTCCGTGGCAATGAACCTCGTAGTTTCCGGTAGAATCTGTATATCCTCCTTCTTCTAAATCTTCTAATTCATCACCACAATACTCACCCAACTCAACCTCAGAGCCATCTGCCGCATCGTAATGACACTCGTGGCATTCATCTTTCTTGCAGCCAACAAAAGCGAAAATTGCGAAAGCAGCTAGCGTTAAAAATTTAATTTTCATTTTATATAGATTAATTATTTACATTATTAAGTTGCCATTGTAGACTTATGAAAAAAGTTCTACTTGGCGCATACATAGCGATATTTTTCAACCGCGATAAGTGGTCAATGTATTGCTGATTCAATAGATTTTTAACGCCTACATTGAGACTGATTCTTGATTTTTTTGAGTACTCAAAAGTACCTGAAAAATCCACTAAATTATAAGCTGAGCTTTGCGTTTCATTATAGGCAACATTGTTTTGAGGTAAACAAAATACATAGGTTAAGGCAATGTCTTTAAATTTAATTGCTTGGCCTAGATTCAAATCTAAACGTAAGGTATTGGCAAGGCGTGGTTGGGGAATTAGTGAAATGCTACTGTCTGCTCCGGTATGGGCATTGACATAAGAAAAAGAACTTTCCCAATGCAGTTTATGTGCAAAATGGGGGTGGTAGTGAAAACCAATGTCAGTACCATAAAAAAAGACTTGATTTTGCTGACGATACTCAAAAACTTTTATCCCTTCTACCATGGAGTCAATGGGTTGTATAAAAACATAATTCTGAATATAATTTACAAATGGATTCACGACAAGGACAAGGTGTTCATGGTTGAGTTCTAGTGTTACATCGTATTGGGAGGCTCTTTCAGGCTTGAGATCTGTATCGCCAATTTCGAAGCGTAAGGCCCCATGATGGAATCCATTGGAGAGTAGCTCTGTGAGGTGCGGTGCCCGAAATCCTGTCGAAATGGCTTGTTTCAAAAGCAGTTTTGAAGATTTGTATATGGAGCCAATAGATATATTTAAGCCGCCATAGATTCGAGTTAATGCAGACTTGTTATTAAAATTATGTAATGAATTCAGTGAGCGTACATCGTAGCGCATACCACCTTGGAAATTCCATTTTTCACGTTCAAAAATCCAAGTGCTGAATATCCCATTATCAATGGTATTAGAATTAGGGATCAGCGTATCACTGGCATTTTCGGCGTTCCTATTTGATTGCGCCATGCCTTGAATGCCTGAAACACTTTTCAAGTTGTTGCTCCATTTTTTCGACCATTTGATGGTGTAGAGCAAATTGTTCAAGGTCATGCTCAAACTAGGAATGGTAACCTTCTCATCGTACTCTATCAATTGGTTGCTCGTTAGCCCAAAGAGTGCATTGAGTTCATTATTCTTGAAATACCATTTGTTTTCATTAGAGAAATAATGATTTGAAAAGAATTGCGCTGGAAGTTCGTATTTTCTCTTTTGCTCTGAGACTTGAAAGGAAGAAAAATCAACAATGCTGTCGTGCGAGTGCCCAGGTATTCCTGTAATTGTTTTGTTGTAGGTGTATCTGAAGTGGTGAACACTTCTTTTTGCGTTAAAAGACAAGGCAGCTTTCAAAACACTCTCGTCAAATCTTGAGTTTTTAGCAAATAGTTGATTGGGAAGTTTAAAATCAGCGTGATTAGCATAACTTCCTGCCACCATTAGACGCCACTTTTGACCTGAAGTTTTAAGTATTGCCCTGTTTACAGTTCCCATCGTATTGCTGTTGAACAAAGACTGCAGTTGAATGTCGTAAGATTTTGCAGAAGCAAAAGGAGCGTCGTTGTAATAGATTACACCTCCAAGTGCATCAGCACCATAGAGAAGGGATGAGGGGCCTTTAATTACTTCAACGGAACCGATACCCAATTCTGCCATGCCCATGCCGTGGTCGCCTCCCCATTGTTGACCTTCTATCCTCAGTCCATTTACAAGACTGACAATCCGCATGCCTTGCATCCCACGAATTACCGGTTTCGAAATGCCATTTCCCAGGCTAGACTGATATACCCCGGGTATTTTTGCTAAAATTTCACCCATGTTCATAGGGGCGTGAAGTGTTAATTCACTCATTTTTCGAGATTCTATATGAAAAGGGTTTTGATCTTGTCGCTGACTTGTTGTGCCGGAAAGTGTTACTTCATGTAAATCAATGTGCGATTGAAGTAGGTTTATTTTTATTAAGTTTCCCTCCTTGTAGGTAATGACCTTTCCTTCGTACCCCGACGCACTAATACGCAGTTGATATTCAGATATTTTTCCGGGAAAAAATAATGCTTTTCCGCTTGAATTGGTGTACAATATTTGGTCTAATTCAACCACAAAGATTTGAGCATTCTTTATTGGGGTTGCTCCGCTGCTGTCCTGGATATCAACCACAACTTGGGCATGAATTGCATAGGATAAAACAAAAAGAAGAAGTGTTAGTAAACCTCTGGTCATTTAATAGTTTATACAAAGTTAATAATATTAGTGCAACAATGTTGCAATAGTAAAAAAAAAAACGATTCAGTGATGCCCCAATTAAAGGCGATAACGAGAAAAGACGTTCCGTTGCGAAAAATTGGCGAGTTGCAAAAACCATTAAGTGACAATAAACCGAATGGCTAATACTTTGAAAAAAGGAATTTTAACTTTATCGTAATGGATTGATCTTTCTTTCAAATAGCCTTATACCAATTATTTCAGATGGCAGAAATGCTGAGTTTTACTAATCTAAATTGATGGAATATTCAGCGTTTATTATCCATTGCTGATTTCCCGTGTCAATGCGTTTATTGAGTCCTGTAGCGACCCTCAAACTACTTTTTTTACTTGTCTCGATTTCAATGCCTGCAAACATGCGCCAACTTCTACTTCCTGACATAATGGTGATTTCATCCGAGGCGTACACAATATCTCGATTCCACTTGTAAAAGTGTTCAAACGAAACAAATGGAGAGAGAATAAAATCTTTGATGTCGTATTTCAGTGTAAGTTTATTTCTCAATATGCTACTGTTTCTTCTGAATTGGTTATTGTCGTACTGTTGTGTAATGGTCCAATCAATTTTCCGACGTTTAGAAATATCAAATAATCTCAAGAAAGAAATATTTAAACCGAAACCAATTCGATTATTGAATGCATGAATTTTTGAGTTCAAATCGCTATCCTTATTATTTTCAAATGAATTTCTATATTTTAAAAAAGTTTCAATACCATTCATCCAGTGTTGGCACCATTTAAAATCAATATTTGAATTATCAAATTCACTGGAATTTTTGATTCTGTATTGATAGCCTGCCTCGAGATCAAAATGCTTACTAAACGATTTGTTGAGGTTCAGGCCCATTCGCGTGGAACATTGCGCATTAAACTGACGGTTAGAGATTAGGCTACAGGCGACAAGAAGAAAGTAAGGTTTAGTAATATACATGAAAATCACCCGCATCTACAAGTTGTTTTTTATCGGTTATTTGTACTGTTTTAGATACCTTATTGAATTTTCCATTTTGCAATGTATCCTCGGATAAAGCGTAAATAGTATAGTTTCCTTTTTGAAGTCCTTCAAACGAAAACATCCCATTTTCGTCAGTTCTCACTGAATTTGATGAATGTGCA
>VGMK01000144.1 GCA_016866375.1 Bacteroidota bacterium | reverse complement strand
GTATCCTTGGCTGTAGATGCTAAATCCGTCATAATATTTTTAATGCTTTCCTGAAGCGTATTCATACTCGCAAGACTATTCAGATACTCTTGAGAAGTATTCAATTGCAATTCGTAAACGTTATTTAGAGCAGCGAGATTTTGACCAAGCCGCTGCATTTCAGAGCCAAAGTTTCCGCCACCATCAGCTGTTATACCCGCAATAACGTTAGCGGATTGGGCATACTGTTCTGTAAGTTTATTTAAACCCGAAGAAGCATTTTCGAGATTTTGGACATATGCATCCGTGGCACCAGCAACCGTTGACACAGCCCCAAGAGATCGTGCATTGTCCGAAAGGTTTGACATGCTATCTTTTAATCTTGTCAATAACGCATTGTCAATGCCTGCTTTATCTAACTTATCGGCAATTTCGCCGGCAACTGAACCTCCAGCACTTTTCTTAAGTAGCGGTAAAAGCCGGTTATTTTCATCTTTTTCATCTAGATTCAATTCGGGAAATACACGTTCCCATTTTAATTCTTCTTGCATAGGTTCTAATGCGATGAAGGCAAAGATACCAGCTTCAGTCAGTAGCCCCAGAATTAACATTACATCACATCCTGGCCAGTGCATTATTTTAAATAATGCTCCTACAATTACTACCGATGCCCCAAAACCTGAAACATACTTTACAAATAATTTATACTTTCTTGATCCGAAAAAACCACCTTTACCACTCATTTTCTTAATATTAAAAGTTAATAATTTACACTTATTTCATTGGAATATCCGTTTGTATTTCCTCCCCACTTTCCTTATCTAAGTCGATACCACCTCGACCTAAATGGGTCATTACATTTCTGAAACCTATGTAAGACTTCGCTGAGTCTTGATATTCAAAGGTTCGGACGCCATTTTGTAGATAATATCCAATATCTTTCCACGACCCTCCTCTGATTACTTTTTTCTTCTTTGCTCGATGGTCTCCATCAAGCGCTTGATAGTCATAATTGGAATTTAAATCGTGTGCAAATTCGTACATAGACTCATCGAATGTGTTCGAACACCATTCAGCGACATTCCCCGCCATACAATATAATCCAAATGCGTTGGGATTATAAGAGTAAACTTTCACAGTATGAAAGCCACCGTCCTCGAAATATCTGCCCCTCATTGGTTTGAAGTTTGCCATAAAACAACCAGCAGCGTTTCTAATGTACGGACCACCCCATGGGTATGGAGATAAGTCCAAATTACCCCGAGCAGCTCCTTCCCATTCAGATTCGGTAGGTAGCCTAAAGTCATTCACATAAACCTCTCCTTGATCATGCAACCAGGTGTGATAGATTTGCGTTCTCCAAACTGAAAATGCCTTTGCCTGTGACCAGGTAACTCCAACAACCGGATAATTGTCGTATGCATTATTCCAGAAATAGTTCTGGGACATTGGTTCATTGAATGAATATGAAAAATCTCTCACCCAACACAAGGTATCTGGATAAACATTTATGCGCTCCTTGATGATGAACCTACTTCTATCTGTATGACCGCGCAATGCATTGTGCTGACCCTTTGAATTTGTATAACCTAAATCCAAATCTTGTCCTGGATTTCGTAAGGAGGTTTTATAAAGTTTTGAGGAATCATTTAGCATATATGCTTTTCTGTCCACGGCATTTACAGTTCCCGAAGATGCATCTACGTCTCCAAGCTCGCTGTTCCACTGATTATTTTGAGAGGTTGTTGTATCTACCCAAACAAACTCTCCAGTTGGATCCAATGTTGACCTATGTAAGTCGTCTTGCTTGTAATCTTTACCTAAAGGTTCACGCTTCGATCGTTTGTAAAAATTATTTTCTGTTGAATTATCTATATCTCCTGACTGTAATTTTGAGTATGCGAATGTATTTCTTGCGTCGTAGGAACTGGTTAAAATTTTGCCTCGTTTAGCTGCCTCTTGAAAGTCTATCCAATAATAGTCGTAGAATAGTAAGCGCGTATCTATCTCTTTTCGGTTGTTATATCTTTCCTCTCTGCTGTAATACATATCTGAGAGGAGAACAGAGGTTTCAAAGTCATTGTAGTCAATTCTCTCCTCCCAATTTAAAGTAAAATATTTGCGATTATCGACTCGTCCACCTTGATTAATTGGGAAATTTTTGATGCTCGATTCGTAATCAAAATCACCCGCCTTGGTCTTCTTACCAATGACTCTTTTATCAGCAGAATATTGCATAAATATGGATTGCAATTCTTCAGGGGTAATTGTAACGTCCGAAATGGGTACATCTTTTCTTTTAACAGTACTATAAAACTCTTTAAACTTAGTTTTCTCTTTCTTCGCCTCCAAACCGTTAATAACTCTTCCAGACTTTAACTTTTTGTCATTTCCATTGAGAAGGGAAATCAATGATTTATCAAATTCAGCGTTATTCGTGGAGTCATTAAAAATTTGGAATGGTGTATTTCCGCCTTGTACATCCGATCCCATATCCATTAGTGTTCTGTATGGTTCTCTAAAAAAGTCATCGGGCACATTTACCCAACGCTCTGCATCTTCACCATAGCTTCTTCGGTATAACTTTTCGCGCGCGATTGAATCTCTCACCCAGTGAACAAACTGTCTGTATTCATTATTAGAGATTTCAGTGGCATCCATGTAAAACGCCTGAATTGAAACCGTTTTTCGAAGAGCTGTGTGCAGTCCCATAATGTCCTGGTCATCTTGGCCGCCGGATTGATAGCCCTGTGTAGGTATGTACACCATACCATAAGGAACTTTACCTGGCCCTAGAACTTCTGGATAAAATGTTGCCCGGGGTCTTACGCCAACTAATTCACCCTCAACAGTGGAACACTTCGAAGCATATATCAGTGGCAATAATAATACTATAAAAACTATTTTTCTCATTTTGTCTTATTTTAATATCTCATTCTCCAGTTAAACTCACTTCACAAACTTAATTTCGATAGTAACGTGGTAACAACATAAATGGTTACATTCAATTTAACTTATTTTTACAACCATCGAGGGTGACGTGAACTTTGCGTCGGAGGCTCAGGCAGTGACAAACAATATTTGACCATTATTTCATGGGAGCCTCTAGAAATTGAATTTAATTTATTTAGCACGGTTAAATCATAGGAATAACCAAAAGTGAAATTTGAAAACGGAGAGTAACCTAACATGATTGCAATTGCATCCGAGGTACGAACGGTCAAACCACCATAAACTTGGCTATTATTTCCAATATTATATAAATAACGTGCATTAATATCCCCTGAAAATTTCACTAAATCAGTTCTTAGTAACAATTGAGCATCGATTGTACCACCGAGAACTCCGTCAAAAGTTTTACCCCCCATAAGGTAATAATGTCTTGCCGTCTGATATGACTGAATTGTGTTTGCCGCATTAGAAATCGTATTTTCGAGAAGGCTCGCTGAGAGGTGTGTAGACGACGCTCCTGCATAAAAGTCCTTGCCTTGAAAATACACTCCAAAATTTAAGTCAATATTATTTGCAGAAAACCCATCCGGGAGAAAGTTGTCTGGCGTTGAGGTCGGAGGAACCCATTCAGGATCCATTCCATAATTCAAGAGGCCAACACCTATCCCTAAACCGAGAGATCCATAGTTACCCAATGATATAGGATAGGAGTAATTTAGAAGAGCACTATTTTGACGGGCAAAACCGATCGCATCGTGATAAAAGGAAATTCCAATACCGCCAGGAAAGAATTTTTCTAAGTTAGCTTCAACATTTAAAATCGCAGAATTCGGTGCTCCGTTCACTTTATCCCATTGATTGCGATACATCGTTGTAGCGCAGATACCGTTACTAATATCCATTCCAGTCTTGCCGGGATTAATACTCATTTTGTCATACATAAAATGGGTAAGTAGCTTATCCTGTTGCCCCCATGAATTATATATCACTGAAGCAAAAAACAAAACTGAAAATTTAAACTTTAACCGCATACTGTTGATTTAACTGTTAATACCTGGTTTCACGTTTTGATGTAAAAATTATCATTAATATTTTTTTTAAATTGAATTTGAGTTAACAAAACAACGCGCTAAAATATGTATAAAAATTGAAATAGAAAATAATTCTCAAATTTATCTATGAAAGTTTTTGATAAGTTTTCCACCACAGATTTGGCATTTCGTTGTTCATCGCATTTTCGTAATCAATTTTATCGCAAGGCACAAAGTAATGTCTTTCGTACTTAGCTCCTTTTTGAGGCGGATATGGAACTTCCATCCACCATCTTGCAGATTTATTACTCTTTAAAAAAATGATTTCATGAGTACCCGCATTATCCAATACAACCGTAAACTTTGTATATTCTTTTCTGCTAACCGAGGGGAAATCTCCAATTCTCGTTTGAACACCATCCACAAAATACCAAAGTATTTGACCAATCATTTCATCTCCTAGTTTGCTGAAATTTTGGTAATTAAACAGGGAGAAACAATTTAATTTATCTGAATTCCCTGCATATTTTGATATTTGGCAAATCTGCTCGGCATAGAATCCATTCGGCAAGCCAGAAGTGTCATTTGTTTCCGATGCCTTTATTGAATTAAAATCAATATTTACAATGTCGGCGTTTCTGAGATGTGGTTCTGCTAATCTAAAGTCGGCATTAAATTCTCCCAAGCGACAAACATCAAAATATAATTTTTCAAAGAGCCCCAATTCACGCTCGTTCGTGTAGGGAATTTGAAGACCAATATTTGCATGATTGAAAAGAAAACATGGGCGGCGAAATAGAATTTTGCCCAAAAAGCCTTGTTCTTCGATGTCTTTTTCGGGATCGCCAAGATCAAGTGAATAATCAACAGTACAAATATTTACCAGTTGTTCAAGTTTTTCAAATCCCAAGTAAATGGAAAATGTCAGATCCTGCGATCCACCAATGATAACTGGTATGACTCGATTCTTAACTAATTCAAATACGACCTCTCTCAGTGCTAGTTCTGAATCCTTAAACTCATTTCCCGGAAGAATATCCCCAAGGTCATAAATTTTTTTATGCCAATTTATTCCTTTATTCAGTCCATACAAACAACTTCTAAAACGAGAGCTATCGGTGTGTATATTCATCATTTTACTTCCTCTAAATTCTGGAATATAGAGAATTGCAATGGCATCTTTTTCTATGGATGGAAATGATGAATCGTATTTCTCGATTATTGAACCCAACTGAAAATCGTTCCAGTCTCCCGATTCTTTTAAAGGTGTGAAGTAAATTG
>VGMK01000143.1 GCA_016866375.1 Bacteroidota bacterium | reverse complement strand
GGATCCTCTAAAATAACCGCATACTTATAAATAATCAGCGTATTTGTAGGAGTAATTGTGAATGTGTATGTAAGTCTTTCTGCCTCGTTATTGACGTCATCATTTCCTAGCCTTGCAGAATAAATGCCTCCGGGTGCAACCACAGGAACATTACCACATGAATAGGGATCAATTGCACTGCCGCTCATTATGGTGTGTCGGCCATTGATGATTCCATCATTTGGTGTATAAATTCCGCAGCAATAACCCGTTTGTCCCGTCCAATTTGTAAAATTCCCCATTTCTAGATCTGCGTTCTCACAACCAACCTGACTTCTTCCATAAGGTATTACCCCTAGAACACAAAGTAGCAAAAAGTATTTTAAAACTACATTCATAAAAAAATAGTTCATTACTTAATCATCGTTATTTCAGCAGCTCTATGACACCTGCAGCTCCTTGACCAGTTCCAACACACATGGTGACCATACCGAAACGCTTTTTTCTTCTTCTTAATTCATTCATTAATTGAACAGTAAGTTTGGCTCCTGTGCACCCGAGTGGGTGACCTAAAGCTATTGCTCCTCCATTTACATTTACAATATCGGGATTTATTCCCGTTTCTCTTATCACCGCAAGTGCTTGAGAAGCAAATGCTTCATTCAATTCAATTAGATCGATGTTTTGAAGACTAAGTCCCGCAAGTTTAACAGCCTTTGGAATGGCTTCCACTGGACCTATACCCATAATTCTTGGCTCAACGCCCACTGTAGCATACGATGCCAAGCGAGCCAATGGCTCTAAATTTAATCTTTTAATCATTTTTTCTGACATTACCAATACAAAAGCAGCACCGTCCGATGTCTGAGAACTATTTCCTGCCGTTACCGAGCCATCTATTGCAAATACGGGCTTCAATTTTGACAGACCCTCCATATTACTTTTCCGAGGTCCTTCATCTGTATCCACGGTATATTTTTTGACCTGTCTTTTCTCGTTTTCATCTAAAAAAATATGTTCGATTTCAACAGGTACGATGTCCTCCTTAAATTTTTCGTTTTGTATGGCAAAAAGTGCTTTGTCGTGAGAGGACAAGGCGAATGCATCTTGATCATCTCTGCTAATTTGAAATTCTTTTGCAACGGCCTCAGCAGTTAAACCCATTCCCCAATAATAAGTAGGGTGTTTTTTTCCCTCACTGGGGTTTGGAACAATTCGCCAACCACCCATTGCCATCATTGACATTGATTCGGCACCACCAGCAATGATGCAATCAGCCATGCCTGCCTCAATTTTAGCTTGTGCAATAGCAATCGTTTCGAGTCCAGAGGCACAGTACCTATTAACCGTCATTCCCGGAACTTTTTCAGTTTTTAAGCCAAATAGGGAAATCATTCTCGCCATGTTTAAGCCCTGTTCTGCCTCAGGAGTAGCATTTCCGACAATTACGTCATCGATTTCCTCAGGTGCTAAATTTGGTACAGAACGAAGAAGGTGTTCGATAACCCTCGCTGCCAAATCATCTGTTCGATAAAATCTGAAGCCCCCTTTACCAGCTTTTCCGACAGCTGAACGATAACCAGAAACAATATAGGCTTTTGTCATTTTTTTCTGAATTGATTCGAAACTAATTTAGTTATTAATGGTAAAACCGACAACAAAATTATACCAAGACAAACTAAATCAATATTTTCTCTGATCCAGTTGATTTCTCCCAACAAATAGCCTGCAACTGTAAGGCTGAATACCCAAATGAATCCTCCCACAACATCATAAGTGAAAAAAGTTTTGTAATTCATTTTACCAACTCCTGCGGCAAAAGGAGCAAAGGTTCTCACCAGAGGAATAAATCGAGCAAGAATAATTGCTTTCGTCCCGTTTTTAATAAAAAAAAGCTCAGTTTTTTCCAAGTAATCCTTTTTTACCAATTGTCGTCCCCTTACTTTGTAGGTAAAAACAGTTAAGCCGATTTTTCGACCAATCCAATAATTGGAATTGTCGCCAATAACTGCCGCGCTAAACAGAAGAGGCAATAGTAAAAAAATATCCAAATGTCCGGATTTACAGAACAACCCTGCGGTGAATAATAATGAATCTCCCGGTAAAAAAGGCATGGCAACAACTCCTGTTTCAATGAAAATAATCATAAACAGGAGGATATAAATGGCTGTTCCGTAGTTGGCAAATAACCAATCAAAGTCAAGTTCAACAATGTGCTTAAATAATTCAATCATGGTTATTCTATACTAAAAGATTCATCTACTTTTTCTTGCCAACTCAATAGTCCTCCCTCCATCAGAATTAAATTTGTGAAACCGTAGTCAGTTTCTAGATAATTAACTAAAGCCTCCGCTCTTCTGCCTGACTGACAAGCCACTATAACTTGGTTATACTTCTTTAATTCTTCAAGATGCTCCGAGACATTGGCCATCGGTATATGAATAGATTTGATATGATAAGCGTCGTACTCAAATTTTTCGCGAATATCTAGAATCACCGTATTCCTTTTTTTGAGTATATCTCCACATTGACTTGGACAAATTCTTAACATGTATGCTTTGCTATTATTTATGATCAAATTGATTTTTTAATTTTGTAAAATATTTTTCTTCTTTCGCAATGTAAAAAAAAGTTGTGTATATTCTTCCAGTTTTTGTGATTTTGGGCTGAAATGTGTTTGGATTTGAATTGGTTGGAAGTATTTCGAGTTTTCCTTTGTAAATATTCAAGTCCTTAAATTCGCCATATTTGCCCTCTGCACCCACTTCAATGGCGTATGCCTCAGGGGAATTTGTCCCTAATCCATCAAAAATTTTCCAATGGAAAATAAGTCTTACCTGGTTTCCCTTAATGCTGTATAATGAACGATATGATGAATTTCGTATTCGATAATCCACTTGAATTTCACTGCTTGCTCCACCTTTAAGAGAAATACTCGATACAACTAATGGAACATATGGTGATGACGACACATTAACTGGATCGTAAAAAAGACTATCTCGACCGTTGTATAAAATCAAATGATTGTAATTTCCCATTTGACCTATTTCCATAAATTTTTCGGGATTTTCGGCACTTTCTAAATCAGAATTTGCTTTTTCTAAACGATTTATGCTGATGATTTTATCCATAATTCCGTCATGGTCATAATCAACCTCAAGAAAATTAGTGGTATAATTTTCCCCTTGGCCCACTTCAAAAGCATTTTGAAGTGTATAAGTAAGGTACTTTGTGAAATCTTTCTTCAAGCTACTTGGGATTTCTTCTTTTGTGCCCAATTCTTTTCCGTTTTGGACCCCTTCGTTTGAAGTATGATTTTCCTTACACGATACAAAAATTAAGAGGAGGATTGATCCAAAAATAGTTTTAAGATTCTGAGACATGTGTACAAATATACATAATGATTTGAAAAAAAATCTGAGGGATGATTTTGAAGGAGAATTGTTTAAATAAATAATTCTATTCATCTGATAATTAGCACGATGAATATTTTTTTTTCATACATTGAAACCTTGGTTTACACTGTTGCGTTTACACTTGAAAATGAACAGTATGACGATTTATATGCAATCATTACGAAATAAAGCCAGGCGAAATGTAGCTTTAAAATTATCTCAACACAGAGCTCTTGGAACACTTAGTAAGCTCAGTGTATTTGAAGTTGCAGCATTGATGGACAAACTTAGGAATTCGGGAAAGTTGGAGGAGGACCAGGATTGTGTATTCTTGAGCCTTGCAATGAATTAAGATAAAATTACAGATGAACCAATTAATTCGTTCGCAATATACCATGCAGCGAATTGTCCAGGTGTAATTCCTCTTTGTGGTTGATTAAATAATAAGTAAAACTCATTCGACTTTCGAATGAGTTTTGCTTTTTGTAGTGGTTGTCGATAACGGATACGCGCAAGTACATCAAGCTCAGCATCGTTTTCAAGTTTAAATTTGTTATTTACCCAATTCATAGTTGCTTTCTCTAATTGGAGTGCCATTCTGCTTAGTCCGGGGTGATTTTCTGACTGCCCTGTATATATAATATTTTTTGCGGTATCGGTCCCAATGACGAAACTGGGCTCCGGTCTACCTCCAATGTGTAACCCTTTTCGTTGGCCTATCGTGTAATAATGAGCGCCTTGATGCTCAGTGACATGAATACCTTCAGCCGGTGAATAATTAAATGGTTGAGACAGTGCCTCAACATTATTTACTGACGTTTCAATTGCGCCATATTCGCGAAATTGTGGCAAATCATTCGGAATTTCAATGACTGCTCCTTTCATTGGTTTTAGTTGTTGTTGTAGGAAGGTAGGAAGGTTTATCTTTCCCACAAAACACAGTCCCTGAGAATCTTTTTTTTCAGCAGTTGGTAAACCAATTTTTTTTGCCAATGACCGAACTTCGGATTTTTCATATCCACCAATTGGAAATAAAGCTTTTGCTAATTGTTCGGGTGAAATTTGACAAAGAAAGTAAGACTGGTCTTTCGTTTTATCTTTTCCCGCGATGAGTCCAAAGCTTCCATCTTCAAATTCTTTTTTTTGGCAATAATGTCCCGTGGCGACATAATCCGCACCTAATTCCATGGCAGCTTTTAGAAATACATCAAATTTAATTTCTCTATTACAAAGTACGTCTGGATTTGGCGTCCTACCTGCCTCGTATTCACGAAACATATAATCAACAATTCGATCTTTATATTCTTTGCTGAGGTCTATTACTTGGAATGGAATCCCCAACTGCTGAGAAACAAGTAAAGCATCATTTGAATCTTCAATCCATGGGCATTCATCGGCAATTGTGACAGACTCATCGTGCCAATTACGCATGAACATTCCAATTACCTCAAATCCATCTTGCAGCAAAAGATATGCGGCTACACTGGAGTCAACACCTCCTGAAAGACCAATTACAACACGCTTCAAACTTTATAAATTAAATAGATTAAACTGCCGGTATTACTTGACGATCGTTACAAACCCGTGTTTCTCCCCTTGGTCGCTCGAAAGTGTATAAAAATATACCCCCGGAACAAGTTCATTTCCGTTTTGGTCTTTTCCTTCAAACGGTTGCTCGGAGGAGGTGCTTGTAAATAATTTTGCTCCCCATCGGTTGAAGAATGTCAGCTCATAGCTAAAACAATTTTCGAACAAGGGATCAATAATTATTTTATCATTAATCGCATCGTTGTTCATAGTTATAACATTTGGAATTACTAATTCAGCTAACTCCATACTCGGTTCAATATCAAACTGAAGTGGGAATTCGTATTCACAGCCAACGC
>VGMK01000142.1 GCA_016866375.1 Bacteroidota bacterium | reverse complement strand
GTGCCCACGACTGGATTATTTCAAGAACCAAAATAGGCGGTCTAACTCAAGCATAAAGTCTGTGCTTCTGCGAAGCAATTGACGTTTTTAGTTTTGCCAAACCTCAAATAGAATTTGGATTTGTCTGAAAACTAAAAAGTCCAGCACTGCGTGCTAGACTTCTTTTGTGCCCACGACTGGATTCGAACCAGCACACCTGTTGGCACCACCCCCTCAAGATGGCGTGTCTACCAATTTCACCACGTGGGCTTTGTTATATGGCTTATCCAGAATGCTATTTTAAACCTAAATTTGAATAAAATCATGATCCGGGCCTTTCTCAGTGGAATTTAAATTTTATTCCATTGATTTCTGTGCAAATATATAACAAGAATTTCTTTGACAGTCGATTTTAAATCTTACATAGCTCGTTGTGTCTATTTTGTTACTACTTTCGTGTAAGAATTAAATAATTTCAGTATTTTACACCCAGATAATTTTCAAGCATGAAAAAAACAGTATACACCCTCACACTCATTTTACTCGTTGCATGCGGTAAAGGAGAAGAGGCAGTTGGTAAAAAAATTTCTAAAAAAGAAGGAGAAATAGCTTCCAAAATTGAATCAAATGATGCCGATTTGGAAAAAATCAAAAAAGATGCACCTGAAGTAAGTGCGCCCAGCATCAAAGAACCGGAACAAAATAACACCACAATCCAAGGAAAAGCAGCTCCCGATCCAAAAAATTTGAAAACGAAAGGCAACGAAAAAAAGGAGAAAAAATAATGACCCTTCATGTTTTGAATACAGGATTCTTCAAACTTGACGGTGGTGCCATGTTTGGTGTTGTACCAAAAACTATCTGGCAGAAAACGAATCCTTCCGATGCGTTAAATATGTGCTCCTGGGCCATGAGGTGTCTCCTAATTGAGGACGAAAACAGGCTGATTTTAATTGATACAGGAATTGGTGACAAACAATCCGAAAAATTTTTTGCGCATTATTATTTATTCGGTCAGGACACGTTACATGGGAACCTAGAGAAACTAGGCTTTCATGCTGATGACATAACTGATGTGCTTTTAACTCATCTGCATTTCGATCATTGCGGCGGAGCCATTGCATGGAATAAAAATAAAGATGGCTACCGAACAGTCTTCAAAAATGCTCGGTATTGGAGTTCATCTTCCCATTGGCAGTGTGCAATACAACCGAACTCACGGGAAAAGGCCTCTTTTTTGAGTGAAAATATTCTCCCGATTCAAGAGAGCGGACAACTTACATTCATCGCACGAAAAGAGAATTTTACCCATCAAGCATTTCCAAATATCGATATCCGCTTTGTTGATGGACACACGGACTCTATGATGATACCACAAATTTCTTACAAAGGAAAAACCATCGTCTTTATGGCTGATCTTTTACCCAGTGTTGGCCACATTCCACTCCCCTATGTAATGGGTTATGATACAAGGCCATTAATTACGCTCGCTGAAAAAGGTGAATTTTTAAAAGAAGCCGCCGATAAGAAATTTATTTTGTTTTTCGAGCACGACAGTCAATACGAATGTTGCACCCTCCAAAACACCGAGAAAGGTGTGCGGCTAAAAGAAGCATTCTCGCTTCAAGAAATCCTATGAAAAGTCCCCGTGAAATTGTTGATCTCATGCTCAGAGAAGATGCATTCAGTAGCCTCTTGACCATGAAAGTGATAAACGTAGAATTAGGCTATTGCGAGTTGACCATGCAAGTACTGACCGAAATGACTAACGGTTTTGGTATTGCTCATGGCGGAATTACATACAGTTTGGCTGACTCTACCTTAGCATTCGCCTCAAACTCCCGTGGGAAGCAATGTGTGAGTGTCGATACAAATATTACTCACCTCGCTCGCGTGAATGCAGGTGATATTCTCCTTGCAAAAAGCAAGGAAATTCACGTTGGTAATCAAATTGCCGTGTACGAGGTATTTATCACCAATCAAGAGGAGAAAAGAGTGGCACATTTTAAAGGTACCGTTCGAGTGACCGAAAAATTTTGGTGATTCTATGCATGCATAATTATTTTAGTTACATTTATTCTTGAGATGGCCAAGGAAAACATCCCATTTATTGATTTTACAATTCGTTCCCTATGGCATAGGATATCGCGCTTATACAACCAAAAAGCTGCATTACACAACGTTACAATCTCTGTAGGCTTCATTCTCATGATGGTTGAAAAAGACGGTACGCCGAGTACAAAACTAGGCCCGAAAATGGGAATGGAACCCACCTCCTTATCCCGTACACTCCAAAATATGGAGGAGAATAAATTGATTCGCCGTAGTTTTAATGGAAAAGATAAACGGAAAGTATTTATTTTTTTGACTGAGGAAGGAGTTGGATTGCGCAGAGTCGTTCGAGATTTCTTAATTGAATTCAATTCAATGTGTCAAAAGAAATTGACAAAAACAGAGTTGGAAACATTTTTTAAAGTGATGACTGTCTTAGATAATACAGTACATATGTTAGAATTAGAGTTAATAAAAGATGAGTAAAATGAATAGACACATAAAAAAAGTAGCCGTTTTGGGATCCGGTGTTATGGGCTCGAGAATCGCATGTCATTTTTCAAATGTAGGTTGCGATGTCGTCTTATTAGATATTGCTCCAAATGAACTGACAAGTGATGAAGAAAAAAGTGGCTTGACGCTGGCAACGCCTGCTGTCAGAAACCGTATCGTAAATAGCTCGCTTGATTTTGCTGTTAAGTCCAATCCGTCGCCAATCTACAGAAAAAGTTTTGTTTCGAGGATAAAGACAGGAAATTTTGACGATGATTTACAATTAATATCTTCCTGTGATTGGATCATTGAGGTAGTTATTGAGCGCTTGGATATCAAACAATCGCTATTTGAAAAAATAGAAAAATACCGCAGGCCAGGTACCCTGATTTCTTCAAATACTTCAGGTATTCCCATCCATTTGATGACGGAAGGAAGGAGCGAGGATTTTCAAAAATGCTTTTGTGGAACCCATTTTTTTAACCCTCCGAGGTATCTTCAGTTATTAGAAATAATTCCTACAACCAAAACGTCTGGTGAAATCATTGATTTTTTGATGGATTACGGTCGTCGTGTGCTTGGGAAGAAAACTGTGTTATGTAAGGATACACCTGGGTTTATAGGCAATAGGATTGGTGTCTATTCAATGGCAAAAGTAATGGAGTTAACCTTTGAGCTCGGTATGAGTATAGAAGAGGCTGACGCTTTAACGGGGAGTTTGTTGGAGCGCCCAAAAACAGGGACATTTAAACTTGCAGACCTCGTTGGCTTGGATACGGCGTATAATGTTACGAACGGGTTAAAGCTAAATTTGAAAGAAGATGCCATGGTCAATGCGCTAAAGCCATCAAAAGTTTTAGATCACCTTATTGAGAAAAAGTTTTTGGGTGATAAAGTGAAAAAAGGATTTTACTACAAAGAAAAAGATACCTCAGGAAAAACCAATCGTTTTGCTTTGAATCTGGAAACATTGGAATATCACCCCATGCAAAAACCGAAATTACCACTGCTAGAAATGGTAAAATCTATGCCTGATTTAAAATCGCGTTTACCCATTTTATTGTCAGATAAAACAAAAGCGGGGGATCTGATTAGGAAGCATTTTGCATCCCTTTTCGCTTATGCTTCCCAACGAATTCCTGAAATCTCAGAGGCTCTATTTAGCGTAGACGATGCCATTCGTACAGGATATGCCTGGACTTTCGGGCCTTTTGAAAATTGGGATATGATCGGTTTACAAAGAGGGATTGACTTGGTAGTGGCGGAAGGTTTTGCTGTTGGGCCATGGGTGAACGAAATGCTTGCCGCTGGTTGCGATTCTTTCTACAAAATAGAAGGCGGAAAACGATTATTTTATGATTTAGGAACCAAGTCTTATCAAATCACCCCGGGAAGCGAGGACATTGTTAACTTGGATGTCTTGCGAAGTGAAAATAAAGTATGGGGAAATTCCGATACTACCATTGTTCATATTGGCGATGGGATCATCAACTTGGAATTTCACACAAAAATGAATTCCATCGGGGCCGGTGTAATTGAAGGTATGAATAAGGCGATGGATTTGGCTGAGAGTGATTACAAAGGCCTTGTTATTTCAAATACAGGACAACATTTTTCTGCAGGCGCCAATGTGGCAATGATTCTTATGATGGCAGCAGAACAGGAGTTTGATGATTTAAATTTTGCTGTAAAAGCTTTTCAAGATGTAATGATGCGCGTGCGCTATTGCAACGCACCCGTCATCGTTGCGCCACACAACCTAACCTTAGGTGGAAGTTGTGAAATGTGTATGCATGCGGATAAAGTTGTGGCACATGCTGAATCGTATATTGGTCTGGTAGAGTTTGGAATTGGGGTAATTCCGGCAGGTGCTGGAACGAAAGAGTTTGCCAAAAGGCTTTCAGATGAATACATCACCGGAGATATAAAAATGAATCGATTGCGGGAAAGATTCCTGACAATTGGACAAGCTAAGGTTTCAACTTCGGCACACGAGGCTTTTGATTTAGGATATTTAAGAGTTGGCACTGACGAAGTTGTAGTAAGTCGCGAATACCAGTTGGCCCGCGCTAAAGCAGCATGTTTGGAATTAGCAAACAAAGGGTATGTTGCTCCAAAAAGAGAAAAAAATATCACCGTAGTTGGGCAAGAGGGTCTGGGTATTGTCTATGTTGGAGCAAATTCCATGTTTTCTGGAAATTACATGTCTGAACACGATAAACTGATTGCTGAGAAACTCGGTTATGTACTCTGTGGAGGGGATTTATCGGAGAACACCTTGGTTTCAGAACAATATCTGCTCGATCTCGAGCGTAAAGCTTTTGTGGAGTTATGTGCAGAAAGAAAAACCCTCGAGAGACTTGAAAGTTTAGTAAAATTCGGTAAAATCTTACGAAATTAATTTTTCGGCATTCGCGCATATTTCAAAAAGAATTTATACTTTTGCTCTGCTTTTTTTAAGCATACACGTTTTCTAATTTCGCTGTTGCGAAAGTCTTAAAAGATAGAAAAACGGTTTGGTAGTTCAGTTGGTTAGAATACCTGCCTGTCACGCAGGGGGTCGCGGGTTCGAGTCCCGTCCAGACCGCGAAAAAGCTCAGTTTTTGGACTGGGCTTTTTGCGTTTTAAAGCCGTTGTAAGTTAACTTAATGAACTAATTGATAGCATAAACATTGAGGTTGTGACTGCCTCTGCAAAATCTAATATTGATTTAAATATAGGCAATGGTGAATATTTTTCCATCCGAGAATTTGAGTTG
>VGMK01000141.1 GCA_016866375.1 Bacteroidota bacterium | reverse complement strand
TTAATGCCTATCATGATTCCAATTGAAATTGTGGGTATTTTCACCAAACCCTTTGCTTTGACGATTCGTCTTTTTGCAAATATTACAGCGGGGCACATTATTATTTTAGCTTTGATTTCTATAATATTTATAAATAAAAATGTTGCCTGGAGCGCACTTTCTGTTCCTATGGCCTTATTTATTTCGTGTTTAGAAATGTTAGTGGCAGTATTGCAGGCATATTTATTTGCGTTGCTATCTGCTTTGTTCATAGGCGCAGCAGTTGAAGAGGCGCATCATTAAATTTGTAACTTTTAAATATACATAGTATGATTTATGGTAGTATAGCAGC
This sequence comes from Bacteroidota bacterium, assembly GCA_016866375.1. GTDB lineage: Bacteria > Bacteroidota > Bacteroidia > Flavobacteriales_D > Crocinitomicaceae > UBA952. The sequence continues at coordinate 5,042 of VGMK01000141.1, read as the reverse complement.
AATTGGAGCAGGTTTGGCAGTGGTAGGAGCCGGAATTGGTATTGGCCAAATCGGTGGTAAAGCAGTGGAAGGTATTGCAAGAAACCCAGAAGCATCCGGAAAAATCACTACGACAATGATTATCGCAGCAGCACTTGTTGAGGGTATCGCGTTGTTTGGGGTTGTAATAGGGATGTTAGGAGCTGCGAAGTAAGTGTAATTTTCTACCCAAACGATTGGTTTGGGTAGAAAATTTTGTTGTTTAGAAAAAAAATAATAATTGTAAAATGGATTTAGTTACACCGGATTTAGGTTTATTGTTTTGGACGGGATTAGTTTTCTGTCTGCTCTTATTTGTTCTGACAAAATTCGCATGGAAACCCATACTTAAAATGGTAAATGAGCGAGAGAAAAAAATAGAGGATGCGCTTTTACTTGCAGATAAAACAAAAAATGAAATGCTTGAGCTGAAAGCAGAAAATGATAAAATTATGAAAGAGGCAAACGCGGCGCGCGATCTTATTCTCAAAGAAGCGAAAGAGTTTGCCAGCGCAATGGTTGAAGAGGCAAAAAATAAAGCAAAAATAGAAGCACAAAAACATGTGGATGCCGCTCGTCAAACCATACAGTCGGAAAAGGCTGCTGCTCTGGCGGACATAAAATCCCATGTGGCACAACTGTCTTTAGCAATAGCAGAAAAGGTTGTTCGTGGTGAATTATCTTCGGATGACAAGCAAAAGGCATTCGCGGACAAATTAGCAGGGGATATTAATCTAAATTAATATGAGGTCATCAAAGTCTGCAGTCAGATATGCCAAAGCCCTCCTAGAGTTGGCGATTGAGAAGAATAAGGTGGATGTTGTAGAAAACAATGTAAATTCCATCATTCGTGCAAGTCAAGAAACTTCAGATTTTTCTGCTTTTTTGAATTCACCTTTGATAAAAGTAGACAAGAAGATTTCAGTATTAAATGAGTTATTTGGTGATTTTGATTCCATTACTTTGGATTTCCTGAGTATGGTCACTAAAAATGGACGTGAAAATCTTATAATGTTTATTGCAAACTCATTTGTGGTTCAATTGAAAGAATTCCGAGGAATTGTTCCAATAACTATTGTCAGCGCGCGCCAATTGGAAAGCGCGACGCGCAATAAAATCTTGGCGAAAATTCAAAAAATGGTTCATGGAACCCCTGAAATTACGGAGAAAACAGACGAAAGTTTGATAGGTGGATTTATTATCAGAATGGGCGACCAGCAAATTGATGCATCCGTTGCAAGCCAATTGATGCGCTTGAAACAAGAATTAATAAAATAAATAGTTACAAATAAAGAAAACATGGCAGATATCAAACCCGCAGAAGTATCAGCAATTTTAAGAGAGCAATTATCAGGTTTTCGATCTGAGGCAGAACTACAGGAAGTAGGAACCGTTCTTCAAGTAGGAGACGGAATTGCAAGGATATACGGCATGAATGGCGTACAGTATGGCGAACTTATTGAGTTTGAAAGCGGCATGCAAGGCATTGCGCTAAACCTGGAAGAAGACAATGTCGGGGCAGTTTTGTTAGGGAGGTCTTCCGATGTCAAAGAGGGACATACGGTTCGAAGATTAGGTAAAATAGCCTCTGTAAAAGTTGGTGACGGCATGGTTGGTCGGGTAATCGATACTTTGGGAAATCCCATCGACGGCAAAGGTCCCATTGGTGGAGATTTATATGAGATGCCCATTGAACGTAAAGCCCCGGGGGTTATTTTTCGCCAACCGGTTAACGAACCCCTTCAAACAGGAATTAAGGCGGTGGATGCGATGATCCCAATCGGAAGAGGTCAACGCGAGTTGATTATTGGTGACCGTCAGACAGGAAAAACTACTGTGGCAATAGATACAATTATAAATCAGCGCGAATTTTTTGACAGGGGAGAGCCCGTTTACTGTATTTATGTAGCCATCGGACAAAAAGGTTCTACTGTTGCCGGGATTGTGAAAAAATTAGAGGATGCGGGTGCTATGGCTTACACAACGGTTGTTGCTGCGAATGCTTCCGACCCAGCACCAATGCAATTTTATGCTCCAATGACCGGAGCCGCTGTTGGTGAATATTTCAGAGATTGTGGAAAACCGGCATTAATCGTTTATGATGATTTATCTAAACAGGCCGTTGCTTACCGTGAAGTTTCTCTCTTGCTCCGTCGTCCTCCAGGTCGTGAAGCATACCCCGGAGATGTCTTTTACTTGCATTCAAGGTTGTTAGAGCGGGCCGCAAAGGTCATTAGTGACGATGAAATTGCCAAACAAATGAACGACTTGCCGATCTCTTTGAAGGAAAAGGTGAAGGGAGGAGGTTCTCTAACTGCCTTACCTATAATAGAAACGCAGGCAGGGGACGTATCAGCATACATTCCAACGAATGTTATTTCCATTACAGATGGACAGATTTTTTTGGAGTCCGACTTATTTAATTCAGGAATTCGTCCGGCAATTAATGTTGGTATTTCGGTATCACGTGTTGGTGGATCAGCACAAATTAAATCGATGAAAAAAGTTGCAGGGACACTGAAATTAGATCAGGCACAATATAGAGAACTCGAGGCTTTCGCAAAGTTTGGCTCTGATTTGGATGCAGCAACAAAGTCTGTTTTAGATAAAGGTGCACGAAATGTAGAAATCCTGAAGCAGCGCGAAGGTGATCCATTTCCAGTGGAAAAGCAAATTGCCATTATCTACGTTGGAACAAAGGGCTTGATTCAGCGTGTTCCTATCAACAAGGTTAAAGAATTTGAAAAAGACTATCTAACCGTTCTAGAGGCAAAACATGGAGATATTTTAGTGTCATTGAAGGCGGGTAAATATTCGGATGACATTACGAATGTTCTTGACAAAGTTGCTAAAGAAGTTGCCGACAAATACTAAAAGTTAATTTATTTCAATATGCCAAATTTAAAGGAAATAAGAAATAGAATTCAATCAGTAGGGTCGACTATGCAGATAACTTCAGCGATGAAAATGGTATCTGCTGCAAAACTTAAAAAAGCACAAGATGCGGTCATACAGATGCGTCCATATGCGAACAAGCTAAAAGAAATATTGGCCAATTTGAGCGCCACCTTGGATTTATCAGAAAATTCATTTGCAGAAAATAGAGGAGAGGGAAAAGTATTAATTATCGGAATTACCTCAAATAGGGGATTGTGTGGAGGATTTAATAACAATATTATCAAGCGTGTTGGGGTACTGATGAATGAGGATTATGCTGCTAAAAATGTAAAAGTGCTTTGCCTCGGCAAAAAAATAAAAGACATTTACAAGCGTACGGAGAATTATTATACGAACGATACTTTAACACCTCTAGAGGATGTTTTCTCTGATTTAACCTATGAAAAGGTTTCATCACTGGCTGATGAAATTATGAGGGGATTTTTAGCCAAAGAATTTGATAAAGTTTTATTGGTGTACAATCGTTTTGTCAATGCTGCAACTCAAGTTGTTGAAACAGAACAGTATCTCCCTGTTTTACCTGCCACTTCTACAGAAAATACAAATGGAGATTATATTTTTGAACCGGGAAAGCAGGAAATAGTAGGAGACTTGATTCCGAAAACATTAAAACTACAACTTTTTAAAGGGATAAGGGACTCGTTTGCTGCAGAACACGGAGCAAGAATGACGGCCATGCACAAGGCAACGGACAATGCAAAAGAATTACAGCGGAATTTAAAGCTAAGTTACAACAAGGCCCGTCAAGCAGCAATTACCAACGAGATTTTAGAAATAGTTGGAGGTGCAGAAGCACTAAATGCTTAACTTATTTACAAACTTTTAGTCCTTCCGCCATCAACAGGGAGGTTAACTCCGTTGATGTAAGCAGCTTGCGGTGATGCAAGAAAGGCTATTGCATCGGCAATTTCTTCAGCCTTTGCTATACGTTTCATGGGTGTTTCTTCGGCCATCTCTTGAATGATGTCGGAAACCTCGTCTCCCGATTTATCTGCTTTTACCTTTGCAATAGCATGTAACCGTAGCGTATTCGTTGCACCAGGCAATACGTTGTTCACGGTGATTCCGTATTCACCTAATTCATTGGCTAATGTTTTACTCCAATTGGCAACAGCGCCTCGTATCGTGTTAGATACACCTAGATTTGGGAGGGGTTGTTTTACGGATGTGGAAATCACATTAATGATTCTACCATAACCACTATCAATCATACCGGGATACACCGCTTGCACCAAGATATGGTTACAAATGAGGTGTTGATTGAAGGCATTTGTGAATTCTAAAATATCCGCTTTGATAATTGGTCCACTTTGCGGTCCTCCCGTATTGTTGACTAAAATATTAATGGTATTTCCTTCGGAAATATATTTGTTAATCACATCTTTTAATTGGCGTGGATTGCTGAAATCAGCAACAAGAAAGTCATGCTTGCGTTCTCCCTTGGGCAAATCTTTCAAGGTTTCTTTTAGTTTATTTTCGTCTCTTGCCAAAATAACGATGCGGCAACCCAATGCTGCAAGTTTCAGTGCGGTTGCTTTGCCTATTCCTTGAGTGCTTCCGCATACGAGCGCTGTCAGATTTTTTAGAGACCTTTCCAATGTTTTGTAAATAGAAATTCTTAGGACAAAGGTATGACTTTTTTAACGGACAATTGAAAAGTAATATGAATAACAATCCGTTCAATACTGAAAATCTTGTGATAAAATAAAGTTTTTGTCTTCGTATATTTACAACGTGAAAAGTAAATTTCCTAATTGCGGACCGTCTATCTTTACCACCATGTCAAAAATGGCACAGGACTACGGTGCCATAAATTTATCACAGGGGTTTCCTAATTTTCCAATAGATCCTCTGCTTCAAGAAATAGTTCAAAAAAAGACTTTAGAAAACGTACATCAATATGTCCCTATGGCGGGGTTGCCCGCACTGCTTGATAAAATCGGCGAATTAATTTTTAATCAATATCAAAGACAAATCGATGCGACTACAGAACTCTTAATAACTGCTGGTGCGACCCAGGCAATTTTCACTGTTGTGCAAGCCATCGTTCAAAAAGGGGAGGAGGT
>VGMK01000140.1 GCA_016866375.1 Bacteroidota bacterium | reverse complement strand
TTGTGTTCATACCCTTAGAACGAGAGGCGTTCTTTAAGAATACATAATTATAACCATCAAGTAAAGGAATATCCCAAGAAACCTTTTGACCAAATCCTTTGTCATCGTTCACGGCAGATTGCCCACCGTAATAATAAACTTTAAGTGTTGTCTGAAGGGAAAGTTCCCTGAGTAAGGGACTTACATATTGAATTGGATGCGAGAGGAAGAAGAGCAAAATTTTTGACCTAACTAATTATTTTTACGAGATTCTGATCGTAAGAATTTTCCAAGGAAAATAACCTGCGTGCTTCTCGAATATGTTCATTATTTAGTTCATCAATGTCAGAAATCTTTTCATGTAAGAATTTAACAAGTACTGAATTATCTTCATTTGAACTATTTATTACAAACAAATCAGTCCCCTCATAAAATGAAAAATTTGAGGAAAAGATAACTTTTCCAGTTGACAAAAACTCCAATATTTTATGACTATTCGAGCCACTACTCTGTCCTTTTTGCGGATCGTAACATATCAAAAAGCCATCCATTTGATTAAGCTCTAAAGCCAATTCTCTTTTTCCCAGGATACCATGAAAAATACAATTGGAATTTCTTATTATTTGCGTGAGATATTCAATATTTCTTTGACTTGAATCGGCCCCGATATTACTTTCCGTGGAGTGATTTCCATAAAAATGAAATTTAACCTCTGGATATTCTTCAACGATTTGAAGCAAAATAGGATAGTCAATATCATTGAATAGAAAATTACCGGACAAACCAATATTGATGCCGTCATATTTTTTGGGAAGGTCTTTAGGAATATTTAAAAACTCTTCTGACAAACCATGATTGATTAATAATTTTTTAGTCTTCGGATAGTATTTTTCATAAAGATCCAAAATATGTTGAGATACACTAACGATGAGGTCTGCATTTCGCGCAGAAACAAAGTTCTGTTCAGCACGTGGTTCATCGGCAGCAAAGAATATCTTTTTACACTCTAAGCCCTTTAGAGGAAAGTTATTTGTTAAGTCGAAACTCAAAATTAGATCTGGCTTTCCAATCTTTTTTAAAAGCAGCCAACGCTGAATAAAAATGAGAATATGGTGAAGAAACGGCAAATGAAACTTGAGGTAGTTGCTGAAAAACAAAGTATGATTTACAGTTACTAAATTTTTATACTCTGTTGCTTCTATTTTTATTTGAGGTAAGCCTCCAAGTTTATTTTCATTGGGTGGATTCACAAAAAAAACTTCATAGCCTAATTTAGAAAGCTCTACAGCATAATGATGTTTTGAAATAAACATTTTTCCCCATGATTGAGGAGAAACGACTATTGCTTTTTTACCCAAACCGGACTTTTTATTTGTATACACTATAAAATAATTTCAACTCATCAGGAATTCTCAAACTCGAACTGAATTCTTGATGAGACACTGAGGGCTCGTTTATATATGCTTCAAATGACGCAGTGGTAAAATTCAATTTTTTCAGAACAAAATCAAGATCTTTTTTGAATAGTTCATTTGGATATATTTCATTTTCAAGGTCTACAAGTGCTTCAGCTTTACTTAATTGCCCGGAGAAAATTAAATTGGATAAATGTGCTTTTCGTTTATCTACATTAAATTTGGTTGGTAGAATGTAACCTTGATAAAACCTTGTGAATACAGATTCATAATGTTTGCCTCCGTAATCAATCCAATTGAGCTCTTCGCAAATTATCTTCTTTACTACTTTCTTATCGTAAGCAATTAAATTCAACGGTTTCCAAACTTCAAACTTGGTTGTGCGGGCATAAATTCTGCGCAAAATTGGATGAATCAACGGATACTTTTTAAGTCTGATCGTACCATATTGCTTTTGAATAGCCATTAAATTGCTTGATTTTTTATAAGTCCATGCTTTTGGTAAGGTATATTCGGTTACAACATTATCACCGCTTAATACATGTTTAATATTCTTCTCGGCTGCAATTCGATTGACTACGTTTGAAATCGCAATATCAGTCACCGCTTCAATATCTATCACATTAGCCTTAAAATAAGCCAACTGTATATCTCTGAATTCTTCCCAGTCAATGACATAAGTATACAAATCAAAACCACATTTTTCGACGATATTTTGAATATTCTTGACCGCCAACTCTGAGTTCCAACCATTGTCGAAATGTACGCATAGTACGCGCAAACCAGCTTGTTTGGCAAGATAGGCCAAGTAAGTAGAGTCTACCCCTCCACTAACACCCAATATACAATCATATTTTTTCCCTTTACCGTCGGCTTTAATTTTAGCAATGATTTCATTGTATTTCTTCTCCCCTGCTTCGCCTTTTAATACGTGTTGCTTTTCAGCCTCCAAATACTCATAGTAATAATTGCAAATCCCCTTCTCATCAAAAGTGATATCAGGATCGGCAATGTTGTCCATCACAGAAAAACTACATTGGCGGTAATTAGGGTCGTTTTTATCAAGTACCATCATAGGTAAAAATAATTGCTTGGGTATGAAATAAGAACAGCATTGTGTGGGCGTTGGTATACAAACATACTGCCTGCAGCCATGCCTGATGCACCGGCTAGTTTAGCTGTGTCGAAATCTGAATTATTGTTGGCGCCACCCGAAACTACAACAGGAATTTGAACAGAACTTATCACTAGTTTGAGTAGTTCAAAATCATAGCCCTGATAGGAGCTCTCTCTGTCGATTGAATTCAAAATAAGTTCTCCTGCCCCTGCTTTTTCGGCCATTTGTGCAAGTTCTATAGGTGAGTGTACTGATTTTTTAGAACCACTTGTAAAATAGGCCTTAGTGCCGCCTAAAAAACTCTTTTTGTAGTCTATACTTGCCACCACCGCTTGCGCACCATAAATGGAGGCAATTTGAGCAAGCAGTTCTTCGTTTTTTTCTAAGGCAGAGTTGATGACTACCTTTTCTACTCCTAATTGAAACACTTTTTGTGCAATTACCAAACTTGAAACTCCACCCCCGTAACCTACTGGCATGAAGGCTTCACTTACAATTTCTTCAATAAGGGTATAATTAGGTTCTCTGTTTTCTTTAGAGCAGTCGATGTCTAAAATGAGTAGTTCATCTGCTTCTTTTTCATTGAAGATGCGCACTGCGTTAATTGGGTCACCCACATAAGAAGGATTCTTGAATTGCTTTGTTTTGTACAAGCCCCCTTTGTGCAGAAGTAAAACAGGAATAATTCTAGGTTGTAAGGCCATTAAATTTTACAAAAATTAGCTAGTAGTTCCATGCCAAATTTGTGACTTTTCTCAGGATGAAACTGCAAACCAAAAATATTCTGATGCTGAAAACCCGACACAAATTCTTGGCCGTAAGTTGTAGAGCATAAAATATCATCTTGATTGGCGCAATCTACATAGTAAGAATGCACAAAATAGTATCTAGGGTTTATCGATATCCCTTTATTGATCTGCGAATCTTTCTTGAAGTCAGCGGTATTCCAACCCATGTGCGGCACCTTTAAAGTTGCGTCTTGCAAGACAAACTTTTTAGTTTGCGCATCTACAAAACCCAAACCTGGCAAATTCCCTTCCTCACTATGTTTGGTTAATAATTGCATGCCCAAGCAGATGCCTAAAATTGGTTTCTTATTTTCTAGTACCTCTCTCTTTAAAATAGCTGCCAAACCGAGTTGCTCTAGTTGCTCCATACCGTGCTGAAAATGACCAACACCAGGTAGAATAAGGCGGTCTGAAGAGGCGATATCTGCATGATTATGGCTAATTCTAGATTCAATACCAAGATACGCCAACATATTTTTAATGGATTTAGGATTACCGAGGTTGTAGTTGATGATGGTGGTCAAATGTTGAGGTATTTTTTACGGTAATTATCAAATTTATGGGCGGCGATATAACCGTAAAATTTTGGTTCGAGCTCATATCTAACACACTTCTCTTTTTCCAAATCTTTAATTTTTTTTGCAGGAACACCACCTATAATACAATGACCCTCAGGAAAAGATTTCGTAACGACTGCACCGGCACCAACGATAGTAAAATCTCCGAGTGTTACACCTGGCATGATTTTACATCCTGCCCCAAGCCAGCAATATTTACCAATGGTCACTTTTGCTGAGATATGTTTTCTAGAGTCATGTACGTCATGGTTTGCGCTTACGATGACTACGTTTGGTGCAATTTGGGTATAATCACCTATTTCTATTCCCCCAATACCTTGAATATAACACCCCCCCATAATACCTGGATAGGCGTCTACACCTACAAGGATATTCTGTGGTGATACAATTGTACTCGTTGGGTTAACTGGCCAATATACCGCGTGGTTGCCCCCTTTATTTCGCACCTTTTGATCATACCAAAAATCAAAATTTATACTGCATTGATATTTTCTTGTTTGATATATAAAATTAAAATATGGAATATATTTTACAATTAGCGATTTAAAACTCCAAATTGGATTTTGCAAAATGAACAATATTTTATTTTGCATTTATTCCCATTTTATATTATTGAATTGAAGATACCCATTCGGACGATCTAACCAATTTGGTGATTGAAAGGTATCGCGTATTTCAAAAAGTGGTACATCTAAAATATAATCATAAGCAATTGAAATACTATCTTGAGTTATAGCAATATGCCCTGAGTATTTACCCGGAGCAAACCTATTATCAGCTAATTTAATTTCAAAATTATTTTCACCAATCAATATCGGTTTTATAAAATTTTGATCACAGCTGTTTAAAGTGGCGATAATTTCGCCGTTCTGGTTTATTATTGTAAACAATATTTCAATTCCAAATCTTGCAATTTGAGAGTCTATTTTTAACTCAATTTGAATTTCTTCAAATAAATCTAATTCACAAATACTATCCTTTCTACCATTAACTGATATCTCATTGATTATCATACTGTAATCAACATTTGGTCTTCGATAGAATGAAAGTTCTTTTCTTTTATTTTTTAAACTCCTATTTCCGGACTGAAAATAATTTACTGCAGATTTTGAAGTCATCATTTGTTGGAAATTCCTTCCGGACTCTAAGACAAGTGATTTACTGGTTAGCTGCAAAACACTTGCCATATTATGACTCACAAACAAAACCGTCCTACCCTCTCCCTTACTCACCTCACCCATTTTGCCTAAGCACTTTTTTTGGAATTCGGCGTCGCCGACGGCTAGTACTTCGTCGACGATGAGGATTTCGGATTCTAAGTGCGCTGCTACGGCGAAGGCGAGGCGGACGTACATGCCGGAAGAGTAGCGTTTGACCGGCGTGTCAATGTAGCGTTCGACACCGGAGAAGTCGATGATTTCGTCGAGCTTGCGGTCTATTTCGCGTTTGCGCATGCCGAGGATGGCGCCATTCAAATAAATATTTTCCCTTCCAGTCAACTCGGGGTGGAAGCCGGTGCCGACTTCGA
>VGMK01000139.1 GCA_016866375.1 Bacteroidota bacterium | reverse complement strand
GCGCAAGGCGGAATAAATGCGGCGAAAAATTATCAAAATGATGGGGACTCTGTATATCGCTTGTTTTACGATACCATCAAGGGAGGTGATTACCGTGCAAGAGAAGCAAACGTTCATCGTTTGGCTGAAGTTTCTAGTAATATCATCGACCAGTGCGTTGCGCAAGGTGTACCTTTTGCGAGGGAATACGGAGGTCTGTTAGACAATAGATCTTTCGGCGGAACCCAAGTACAACGAACATTTTATGCAGCAGGACAAACCGGCCAGCAACTTTTGTTGGGCGCATATTCAGCACTCTCTCGTCAAATTGGTCTTGGGAGGGTAAAAATGCACCACCGTCATGAGATGATGGACCTTGTTGTTGTCGACGGTAAAGCACGTGGCATTATTGCAAGAAACCTCGTAACCGGGGAAATCGAACGTCATGCTGCTCACGCTGTAGTTATAGCATCAGGAGGTTATGGCAATGTTTATTTCCTTTCCACAAATGCCATGGGCAGTAATGTATCGGCCGCATGGAAGGTTCATAAAAGAGGAGCCTTATTTGCAAATCCATGTTTTGTTCAAATTCATCCCACATGTATTCCTGTTCACGGGACAAATCAATCGAAATTGACACTCATGTCTGAATCATTGAGAAACTCAGGAAGAATCTGGGTTCCAATGAAAAAAGAAGATGCAGAAGCTATCCGAGAAGGAAGGCTGAAGCCCACTCAAATCGCAGAGGAAGATCGAGATTATTTCTTGGAAAGAAGGTATCCAGCATTCGGGAACTTAGTGCCTCGTGATGTTGCATCTCGTGCGGCGAAAGAACGTTGTGACGCAGGGTTTGGAATTGAAGCAAATGACACTAACGAAGGTGTTTACCTTGATTTTTCGTCAGAAATCAAAAGTAAAGGTCGCCAAGCTGCCTATGCAGCAGGAGAGCACACCCCCTCTGAGGATAGAATTTTAGAACTTGGCAAAAAATGGATAGAAGAAAAGTACGGAAATCTTTTTCAGATGTACCAGAAAATTACAGATGAAAATCCGTATGAGACCCCCATGAAAATATATCCTGCTGTTCACTACACCATGGGTGGGGTTTGGGTGGATTATAACTTGCAAAGTTCCATTCCGGGCTGCTTCGTTACCGGCGAAGCTAATTTCTCAGACCATGGTGCGAACAGATTGGGTGCCTCTGCGCTAATGCAAGGTTTGGCAGATGGATACTTCGTATTGCCATATACACTTTCAGACTATTTAGCCAATGAAATCCGAACTGGAAAAATAGCTTCTGATACGGTAGAATTTGAGGAGGCTGAGAATAAGGTGAAGAACACAATTAATAATTTTCTGTCAAACAACGGATCTAAAACCGTTGACTATTTCCACAAAAGACTTGGATTAATTATGTGGAATAAAGTTGGAATGGGCCGAAGTGAGAAAGAACTCAAACTAGCCATTGACGAAATACAATCTCTTCGGGAGGAATTCTATAAAGATGTATATATTCCAGGACAAGCAAATGAGCTTAATCCAGAATTAGAAAAAGCGCTGCGTGTAGCGGACTTTATTGAGCTTGGCCAATTAATGGCTGTGGATGCTCTCCGAAGAAACGAAAGTTGCGGAGGACATTTCCGGGAAGAATATCAAGATGCCGAGGGAGAAACTTTACGCGACGACGAGAATTATAAATACGTAGCAGCATGGGAGTATAAAGGAATGGATGCTTCCCAATCTGTTTTACACAAGGAAGAGCTAAAATATGAGGCAATCAAAATTGCTGCACGAAATTATAAATAAAGCGATATGGCATCTAAAATGATCAATATTACCCTGAAAATATGGCGTCAAAAGAACAAGGATGCGAAGGGACAGATGGAAAGCTATAGCTTGAATAATGTTTCAACGGACAGTTCCTTTCTAGAAATGTTAGATCAATTGAATGACCAATTGATAAATGAACGAAAAGAACCTGTTGCTTTCGATCACGACTGTAGAGAAGGAATATGCGGAATGTGTTCTCTTCATATTAATGGGCGCCCACACGGCCCCGATACGGGTACGACCTGTCAGCTGCACATGCGTATGTTTAAGGACGGGGATACTATCTATGTTGAACCTTGGCGCTCCGCCGCGTTTCCCATAGTTAAAGATTTAGTTGTTGATAGAAGTGCATTTGATCGTATCCAACAAGCGGGCGGATTCATATCTATAAATACCTCGGGAAGAACCATAGATGCAAATACCATACCTGTGCCCAAAGCGAATGCTGATAAAGCTTTTGAGGCTGCAGCTTGTATCGGTTGCGGCGCTTGTGTAGCTGCGTGTAAAAATAGTTCGGCCATGCTTTTTGTGGGGGCCAAAATCTCTCAATATGCACTGCTTCCTCAAGGAAAAGTTGAGGCAAAACAACGCGCTTTGAATATGGTAAGGCAAATGGACCAAGAGGGATTTGGAAATTGTACGAATACAGGAGCTTGTGAAGTAGAATGCCCTAAGGGAATTTCAATTGACAATATTGCTCGAATGAATCGTGAGTTTATGAAAGCCAGTTTGAGTAATGAAAAATAAAAGGTCGTTATCTTTTTAATTTTCTCGAACCTTCTTACTTTAACTTTTGATCTTCTTTCGAATACCAAGATTTAAAGTCTGGGTGACTCACCTCAGATGGTACATTCGATTTTGCACTTAACTTTCTTTGAAAATTCATCCAATAAATGAAGCCAAAGAATCCTAGAAGTATGAGGAGATAGTTAAAATAATTACCTACCACTTCAAAAATCACGAAGGAAGCTTGAAACAAATCCCCCAAATTCCAAAAAAAGTCCGTTGTGCTCATTTGATTTTATATTATTTACAAAGTTATTAATTTTTTAGTAAATCACTTGTATATTTTTATAATTCACCAATTAATTCTAGTGTTTTTTGGGCAGCCTCTTGTTCCGCAACTTTTTTTGATGAACCGATGCCAACTCCATATTCTGTATTGTTTATTAGTGCTTTTACTTTGTGTATCCTTTGACCATTTTCAATGGTTTCAGAAACAGTTATAAAGTCAATTTTCAGTTTTCTTCGTTGACACCAGATGAATAGTGTAGATTTGAAGTCAATCTCCTCCTCGAGAAGTTTTGTTAGGTTAATGTATTTTCTAATGATGTAATTATTGATCGAATTGCTTACTTTTTCAAATCCACCATCAAGAAAGATTGCACCTATAATAGCCTCAAAAGCATTTCCTTCAAGAGAACCCATATTGATTGATCTTGTGTCGTTGAAGCGCAGAACGTCACGAATTTTCATAGCATTTGCTATTTCACTTAAATTTTTTCTGTTTACGATTTTGGATTTGATTTTTGTCAAGAAACCTTCGTCCTCGTTGGGGAACTTTAAAAACAAATATTCAGCAATTACTGTATCTAAAACAGCATCACCTAAAAATTCCAATCGCTCATTTGAATTTTCTGAGCTTGGGGTCGTTAGGAATGATTTGTGAGTAGTCGCTTGCAGAAAGAACAACAAATTTTTTGGTTTATAACCAAATCGGTTTATAATGAATGAAATCAATTTCAATTCATTATCATTTTTCCTTTTTGAAAAGAAAGTTAGTTTCAGGGGTTATCCTTTAAATTTTTTTACAATCAAGGATGTGTTGTGCCCCCCAAATCCAAAGGTATTGGATAATGCATAGTTAACTACTCTTTTTTGAGCAGTATTAAAAGTGAAATTCAAACGATTATCTAACTCTGGGTCATCATTAAAATGATTTATTGTCGGTGGAACAATGTCTTTTTGTACCGACATGATGCAGGCTATAGCCTCAATTGCTCCAGCAGCACCCAAGAGGTGTCCTGTCATTGATTTTGTTGAACTGATATTCATTTTATAAGCATGCTCCCCAAAAACTTGTTGAATTGCTTTAACCTCGGCAACATCACCTAAAGGTGTTGAGGTGCCATGAACATTTACGTAGTCAATTTCGTCAGGGGTAATTCCCGCATCCTCAATAGCAGCTAACATGGTATTTCGTGCACCAAGTCCATCTGGATGAGGAGCAGTCATGTGATAAGCGTCTCCAGACATCCCACCTCCAACTACTTCTGCGTATATTTTTGCCCCCCTTTTCATCGCATGTTCGAACTCTTCGAGAATGAGTGCTCCTGCGCCCTCACCCAATACAAATCCATCGCGTTCGGCATCAAAAGGCCGCGATGCGGTCTGGGGATCTTCATTTCTAGTAGAAAGCGCTTTGAGCGCATTGAATCCTCCCATTCCCATTTGGTTCACTGCAGCCTCAGAACCCCCAGTGACAATCGCATCTGCTTTTCCGAGACGAATTAAATTAAACGCATCGATGATCGCATTTGTAGAAGATGCACATGCAGAAACCGTTACATAGTTGGGGCCGCGTAATCCGAATTTAATTGAAATATGGCCTGCTGCGATATCCGCAATCATTTTCGGGATGAAGAAGGGATTAAACTTTGGAATACCATCGCCTCGAAAAAAATCTTTTGACTCCTCTTGAAATGTTGTTAGACCGCCTATTCCCGAACCCCAAATCACTCCAACTCTATCCAGATTTGGATTGGACTCCATAAGACTAGCATCGGCAATAGCTTCAGTGGCCGAGACAAGCGCATACTGAGAGAAAGGATCTAGTTTTCTTGCCTCTTTCTTGTCAATAAAATCCTCTACATTAAAACCTTTGACTTCGCAAGCAAATTGTGTTTTAAAATGGGTTGCATCGAAGTGTGTTATTGGAGCCGAACCACTTTTGCCAGAAATTAAACCTTCCCAATAGTCTTCAAGCGAATTACCCAACGGAGTGAGTGCACCCAAACCAGTTACAACAACTCTTTTTAATGGCATGATTCC
Source organism: Bacteroidota bacterium (assembly GCA_016866375.1). Classification (GTDB taxonomy): domain Bacteria; phylum Bacteroidota; class Bacteroidia; order Flavobacteriales_D; family Crocinitomicaceae; genus UBA952. The sequence goes on along the minus strand of VGMK01000139.1, from coordinate 561 downwards.
GCTTGGAAAATAATTTATTTTGCGTTCGCTTCGATGTATGCAATTGCATCACCTACCGTTTGAATACTCTCTGCTTTATCATCTGGGATTGAAATGTTGAATTGTTTCTCAAATTCCATAATTAACTCAACAGTATCCAACGAATCTGCACCCAAATCATTTGTAAAACTTGCTTGGTTTGTTACTTCACTCTCTTCAACATTCAATTTATCAACGATAATAGCGATAACTTTGGTTTTGATTTCAGACATCTTAAATAATTTAAAGGTTTTAATGTGCAAAGAAAAAAACAAACTGCCAAAAAACAAAATAAAAAGCGATTAATTATCAACTAAACTCTGAGAATGAATGAATAAGGCAATGTTTTTTAACTTTGTTAATCGATGAATGCGAAGAAACTAGCCATTTTAATTTCAGGAAAAGGAACTAACGCTAAAAGGTTAATTCAGTTTAAATCATTGGCAGAATGTACTCAATTTCTAATTATATCGTCAAAATGCAATGATATTATGAGATTGTATTGCGAAAAAAACGATATTTTTTATTTTGAAATAGAGGGTG
>VGMK01000138.1 GCA_016866375.1 Bacteroidota bacterium | reverse complement strand
GAACCGATACAGATGCTTTTGCATATTCAAATGAAGGCGTACCTAGCGCTTTAATTTCATTACCATTGCGTTACATGCATACCACTGTCGAGATGGTACAGAAGGAGGACGTTGAAAATTGCATTCGTTTGATCTTCGAAACCTTAAAAACGATAAAAGCTGGACAGGATTTTCGGTATTTGAAATAAATGCGATTTATTTTAGATTGACCCTTAATTTTTTAATTTGCAGATTGTCTCCCGGAATGATTTTCGCCCTCCGACGGGTTTCAATGAGACCATTGCGAACTACCCCTCCTGAATCGACGATATGCTTAGCATGCCCCCCTGTTTCAGCAATTCCAAGTGCTTTGAGTAAAGCCATTAACTCGATATAATCCCCTTCAATCTTAAATTCCTCCACTTATTTGCCTTTAAGTTCCATTGCTTTCAAAGTATTCATCATCAATGAGGCAATGGTCATGGGTCCAACACCGCCCGGAACAGGGGAGATGTAGCTTGTTTTTGGCGCAACTTCGTCAAAATTAACGTCGCCTGCTAAACTCCAACCTTTTGACTTTGTTTTATCCTCTATTCTCGTAGTTCCAACATCAATCACGACGGCTCCATCCTTAACCATATCTGCAGTCACGAATCCCGGTTGACCAATTGCAGCAATTAAAATGTCTGCATTTCTGCATATTTCAGTAAGATTTTTTGTTCGAGAATGGGTCAATGTAACTGTACAATTTCCTGGTGATTTATTTTTACCCAAAAGCAGAGAAAGCGGGGTGCCGACTATATTACTTCTTCCAATGATCACGCAATTTTTTCCTTCGGTTTTGATGTTATTTCGAACCATCAACTCCATAATTCCTAAAGGAGTAGCACAAATGAACCCGGGGTGATCAATCAACATATTACCCAAATTCATAGGATGAAAACCATCAACATCCTTCCTCGGATCAATGGCTAAAGTTACCTTTTGCTCGTCAATATGTTTGGGAAGAGGTAGCTGAACAATGAAGCCATCAATACTTTTATCCTCATTGAGTGCTTTAACTTTTGCAAGTAAAACATTCTCTGGAACGGAGTCATCATAACGAATCAAAGTACTCTCAAATCCTATTTCTTCGCAGGCTTTGACTTTCGCGCCAACGTATGTAACAGAACCGCCATCATTTCCTACAAGAATGGCAGCGAGGTGCGGAATTTTTTTTCCCTCTAACTTTCTTTCTTTTACGATTTCTGAAAGTTCAAGTCTAATTTGTGCCGCGGTCGCTTTCCCATCTAACAATTGCATACGAGTTCTTTTGGCAAAGATAGTAATGTCGTCAAGTTTTTCGTATAAATGGTTGTATCTTTGTTTAAATAATGATTAAGAAATTGTTTACAACGGAATTGAAAATCAATTAAATGAAAAGGTTCATGAGAAAATTAACATGTGTTTTAGTTCTATTCATGCATTGGAATTATTTTTTGGCTCAATCAACGTTCACGGGCGTAGAACTAAATTTCGATGGCTCTTTTTCAGCCGGAACATTAGGATCATCCTTTGGCGTAGGACCTAAGGTGGGTATTGAATTGAACGAAATGTTTTTTGTGGGCCCGTCCTTTCGAATACAAAGAACAAGCTCCAATAATTTGGGAAATACTTTCACGCAAACCATATACGGTGGCGGTGTTTTTGCCCACGCACGAATGAAAACAAATGGAAAAGCGACCGTCTATGGAGGTGCAGAATTTGAGTATTTATTGTCTCCGTACAATTACTTGACTTTTCAAACCTTGACGAGTAAGCGTTGGGCACCTACTTTATTTCTTTGTGGAGGTTTTAATTTAAAAATTTCGTCTTATTTTAGTCTCAATGCAGGAATATATTACGATATAATTAATGCAACGAATAGTCCCTTTCGAGTCGGATACGTTTTTAAAATTAAGGATGATCAAGGGGCAGTTGTTAGGATTTTACCGATGATTTATCGCCTTTCCATCTGTATTCCCTTGTACAAAGCTAAATAAAGGTCAAAAAAAGCTATGAAAATAGGAATGGTATTGTATCCTACTTTTGGAGGAAGCGGCGTGCTAGGAACCGAATTAGGCAAAGCTTTGGCAAAACAAGGTCACGAAATTCACTTCATTACCTATTCTCAACCCGTGAGACTTGGAAGTTTTAAAGAAAATATTTTTTACCACGAGGTTGTTGTTACAGATTACCCCTTGTTTGATTTTCAGCCTTATGAGACGGAGTTGACGAGTAAAATGGTCGATGTGGTTAAATACGAAAAATTAGATATTCTACACGTCCATTATGCAATTCCTCACGCGTCTGCGGCATTTATGGCAAAGCAAATATTGAAGGCACAAGGAATACACATTCCTGTTGTTACCACATTGCATGGCACAGATATCACCTTAGTGGGTAGGGATCCATCGTTTGAACCGGTAATTACTTTTTGCATCAATGAATCGGACGCAATTACCGCGGTTTCGCAAAGTTTAAGAGCAGCTACCTACGAGCATTTTAAAATATTTCGTGAAATAACTGTTATACCAAATTTTGTTGTTACAGAGGTGAGTGATGCCTCCTTTTCGGAGCAGATGCGAATTAAATATGCATGCGATGGGGAGAAAATAGTTTGCCATATTTCTAACTTTCGAAAAGTAAAACGTATTGAGGATGTTATAAAGGTTTTTGCACAAATAGCGGCGGCACTTCCTGCCAAATTGATTTTAGTCGGTGACGGCCCTGATCGATATCATGCGGAAAGATTATCAAGAGAATTGGGAGTTAATGAGAAAGTAATTTTTTTGGGTAAGTTGAGAGATACATCTCATGTTCTCTCGTTTTCAGATTTATTTTTGCTTCCCTCTGAAACTGAAAGTTTTGGCCTTGCAGCGCTCGAGGCAATGTCTATGGGTGTACCTGTTATATCAACCAATACCGGTGGAATTCCAGAAGTGAACGAACATGGATTTTCCGGGTTTCTGTCCCAAGTTGCAGATATTGATGACATGGTAAAAAATGCGCTATATATCCTGGATAATGATAGATTAAATACCTTTAAATCGCAGGCAAAAATTAAGGCACAAGAATTTGCAATTGAAGCAATATTACCAAAGTACGTAGAAATTTACACTAAATTAGCGCACAATTAAAACCTAATAAAGGAGGAATTTCTATTGATACGTGTAACTGAAATCCTCTGAGAAATAAAATAATACATTTAATTTTAACTTACTAAAGTGAAAATTGGAGTTCTACTTTCTAGAACCGACGCATTAATGAGTGTTTTATTGTCCTCTTGAATATCTACTGTGCTATCACTAGTAAAATTATAGGAACTCAAAAAGTCAAACAAATAGGCTAATCCTTCTCGTGCTCCTTTTTCTTTATTTCCGTGATTATCCTTAATGACAGTCGAACTTAAGAAAGGAAGAACTATATTATCCTCAAGTCCTGATATGAATAAAGCTTCATGTTCTAAAACTGTTGGTTCAAAAAGTGAACTATTGAGATAAGGTACTTTTGAAAACAAATCTTTTACCCGTTGGTTCCTATCCTCTGGTTTTCGAGCCAAAACCATAAAGAATAGAGAATTTAAGTTGTCATAGTCATGAATTTTATCAAAATTTAAGAAGGAATAACTTTTGTCTCCTTTGTGGTAACTAATAAGTTGAGCTTCTAATAACTTCAAAAACAGAATTCTATTTACCCATGTAATACATAATTCTAGACCAACATTAAATAATCTTTCTTCTTGTGTGTCACCGTATTGTTTAAGATTGGTTATTCTTGATAGTTTGTCTAAACTATCCAATTGGTTGATTGTATTCTCTAACGATGAACCTGAATTTCTGTCTTTTAATTCCGGACGTTGAATTAGTTTTTTACTACCTTCTTTTACCTCAACCAAACCGATAAGATGGAGAAGTTCTCCATAAAAGTTTTTATCTAACGAATTACTATCATTGTTAAAAGGTAATTTCAATAAATGGGGTGGTGACAGAAGTTTAAACAGTTCTATTAATTGTTTATCGTCTTTCTTATCTTGATTTCGTAAAACTGATTCGTAGTCCTTCAGATTAAAATAGGTATACTCAATTTCGTTGGTTATACTTTGTATAAATGGTTCCGCTATTTCTTTGTAAAAAACAGAAGTGGATTTTTTACCGAACTCGAAACTTTCAAATTGTTTCACCAGTTCTTTCTTGGTAAAAAGTCGTTCAAATAAATGTTCGTCAAAAATATACCATTCATTAATGTTGGTGACTATCAAGTGTTTTACCTCAAGGTTTTTATGGGTAATCCTTTCTCTTAAATAGTAAAGAACCAACTCCTGAAGTGCTTTTTTATTCAGGTTGTCTTTGGACAACATTTCACCTTTATTGGAGGGTCTTTTCGCTTCAATGATAACCCCCACCTTACTATTCGTATCTTTAGAAGTATGAATTACAAGATCTTTTTTATCCTTGGTGTTTATTGCGTTCGTTTCCTTGTAAAAAGTATCACGTAGAAAGTCTCTAATGTCGTTTTTAAGATGTTCTTCACTTTCATCCTTTGGTCTTTCCTCTACTGTTTTTAACTTATCTAGAAGAGTAATTAAATTGGATTTGAATAACTCAATTTCGTTTCTATTCGGTTTGATCTTGAGGAACGCTTTATTCAGTGCCAGTTTAGGATTTAGTTCTTTTGTAATTATATAATTATTTGAACTGTGAAGTTAAGAAGTAAAGACCTAATATATATGAGTTGTTGAAAATTAGTGGATAGTCGATAGTAATGCTATTTCACCCAAAAAAAATCATAAACTTAGACTAAAAGATCGTTAGATAAGTACGAACAGATAAACATCATAAAAAACTAAAATCGGTTAAGGGTAAATTAGAAAGAAAGATTTATTTGTTTTCTAATTCGGGATAAAAATAAAACCCCCACTGGTACCAATGGGGGAGTGTAGTTTCACTATCTCATATAGAAATAGTTGAGGAGTTTCACCCTGAGAAGTTCAGTTCTCATTCTGCCGAGTTATAAGGGTATTCCCGGTTCAACCCGTTATAAATTTAAATAATTTTTTCCAAAATTTTTTACTCGGCTTTTGACCCAATTAATTTAAGTGGGGTCGCTTTTCAGTTTCTCGATTAATCTTTTAGCCCCTTCTTCACTATCCACTGGAATCAGTCGGCCTCCGCCAACGACATAAAATCCATCAGCTAGTTTAACAATTCGGTACTCTCCATGAACATGAATGACCATACCATCAGTGAATGATAATTTTTTTGGCATTCGAGTTTATAATTCTAGAATAAAATAGTAGTTAATTGACACCACCATGTATTATCATAATTTAGATTTCTACTTCTTTTGCTCAAATGACAAATTGGATTGCATTCATCAAATGTATTAATTTTTTTGTTCCCTTGCATTTCAATTGAAAGTTCAAAG
>VGMK01000137.1 GCA_016866375.1 Bacteroidota bacterium | reverse complement strand
TAACGCAACCTATGTGCACCGTGATATTCATCGTGCAAATCTCGGAGGACAGGCATTCGGTCGAACCTTAACAAATGACTTATTAAATAATGGCAAGTATTACGTAAATTATTCATTTGTTGTCCCTGAGCAATTAGATGGCAACTATAATGCTGAGAATATGCATGTTCTGATTTATGTATATGATAAAGTGACCTGGGAAATTTATCAAGTGATAAAGCAAGAGATTACTTAATAAATGGTCGATTTTGTATATTTGAATATTCAAGATTATGGCATTAAGACAGCAACTGACCCAAAAATTAGAGCAACGCCTCTCTCCTCAACAAATTCAGTTAATGAAATTGTTGCAGGTGCCTACAATGGAACTGGATCAGCGCATCAAACAAGAAATTGAAGAAAATCCTGCATTGGAGGAGGGAGGGCAAGACCAAGAAGATGAATTTGACAACCAGGAAGATAATGACGATGATCAAGAAGACTTTGATCTCTCGGATTATCTTGATGACGATGTTGCCGACTATAAGACTCAAACAAACAACAATTCAAAAGACGAAGAAGATCGGGTGATTCCTTTATCAGGGGAACAGTCCTTTCAGGAAAAACTTACTGAACAACTCCAGTTATTAGATTTTGATGATAAACAAATTCTTATTGCTGAAATTATTATTGGCAATTTAGATGAATCAGGGTATCTGAACCGCGATTTAGAGGCAATCGTAGATGACATCGCATTTTCTATGAATTTATCGGTTGAAGAAGAGGAGGTGTTGGAGATTTTATCATTTGTTCAAGAGTTAGACCCTGCTGGAGTAGGGGCAAGAAATTTACAAGAGTGTCTCTTACTGCAAATGCGTCGAAAACAGGATGGAGACATTGTTCGCTTTACGGCCTTGAAAATCTTGGAAGATTTTTTTGAGGAGTTTACGAAAAAACATTTCGATCGTATTGCAAAGAAACTCGAAATAGAGGAAACCGACCTCAAAGATGCATTAGATGAAATTTTAAAGTTGAATCCGAAACCAGGAGGATCAGGGAGAGAGGCAGCGAAAAATCATCAACAAATAATTCCTGACTTTATGTTGTTTGAGTCTGAGGGGAGAATAGAATTGTCTTTAAATGCTAGAAATGCACCAGAATTAAAAGTGAGTAAAGATTACGAAACGATGTTGAGGAAATACGCGGAAGGAGCAAAAACCTCAAAAGCTGACAAAGACGCCCTAACGTTTGTAAGACAGAAATTAGACAGTGCAAAGTGGTTTATAGATGCAATCAAGCAGAGGCAGCAAACACTTCTGCTCACCATGAATGCCATATTAAATTATCAGAAACCGTATTTTTTGAGTGGAGATGAAACCAAGTTAAGACCAATGATTTTAAAGGATATTGCCGATATTGTGGGCTTAGATATTTCGACGGTATCTCGCGTGGCGAACAGCAAATATGTACAAACAAATTTTGGTATTTATCCGTTAAAGTACTTCTTTTCCGAGTCACTATCTACGGATTCTGGAGAAGAAGTTAGCACAAGAGAGGTGAAGAAAATTCTTTCAGATGCGATTGATAATGAAGATAAAAAAAACCCGCTTACGGACGAGAAACTGATGGATTTGCTTAACGAAAAAGGGTATAATATTGCAAGGAGGACTGTTGCGAAATACAGAGAGCAGTTAAATTTACCAGTTGCTAGAATGAGAAAAGCACTTTGAATTATGCAGCTGAGTGCAAAAATTATTTCATGGTTATTTCTTCCGTTTTTGACACCTCTCTACGGGTTATTGATTACTTTATATTTACCGGTCGAAGAATTAACGGTTGAAGCTAAATCGATGTACTTACTGTCTCCCCAAATTAAAAGAGTTATTTTTGGGATTTTTTTCATTTTTGTGGCATTGGCCCCTTCAATTTCTTTTTACACGCTTTACAGGAAAAAGCTTATTTCATCCATTGAACTTGATGAGAAATCAGAACGAAACGCTCCCTTATTCATTATGTTTGCGTACAGTGTAGTTCTTTTTACTTTGTTTTGGTACAAGGATCCAGAACATCTCTTGCCGAGTTATGTCTTTTCGCTTGCTTTAACAGGAGCAGTGGTGGCGTTTGTTTTTGTTTGGGTAAATAATTGGACAAAAATTTCCCTACATGCCGCAGGAGCAGGCATCTTAGTTGGGTATCTGATTGCCTTCAGTGCCAATCATGTGCAAACACCTGTCGGGCCGGTTTTAATCAGTGTTTTACTTTCTGGAATAATAATGAGTTCGCGCTTTGTATTAAAAAAACACACCTTGCTTCAGCTTAACCTTGGGTGGTTTTTATCGGCAGGAATATCTTTTTTTTTGAATTACTTTTATCCATGTGTTTAAAATGAAATTATTTGTTCTTGTCCTAATCGCTATACTAATCGCAGCCTTCGGAGTTGGTTATTTTAGTTACAATCAAAAAATGGATTTAGATGCGGATTTAGATGCGGAAAAAGTAAAATATTTAATTCAACTTGAGCACTTTGAGGATACAATCACCCGCTTAGAAAGCAAATTATTATCGAATAAAATTGATACAATCTCAGCTTTACAATTGGCCACAAATACCGTGGAGTTAAGAATTAAGAACAATTTGGTACTTGATACTATAAACATGAGCTTAGCGAAGAAACTTAACGATTACAAAGTTATGCGGCGTTCACTTGGTCCCTTGGGGGCTCAATTTCATAGAGGGAAAGAGGCTATTCGAGAGGAGCGGGAAACTCTAAAAAAGCTAAGGAACGACATTGAAAATAGTGCGGGAGAGCCCGCAAAATATAAGGATTACCTTAATTTTGAAAAAGGGAAATTGGAAAAAATTAGCATACTTATTGCAGACTATATTACTCAAAAAACCAAAACAATGAACACATTTAATTCGTTACATGCTGAATTAAATAAATTTTCACTTTCTCTATTGTCAAAAAAAGAATGAGGATTTTCTTCCAAATTTTAGTGTTTATTTTAGCGTGTGCTCCCATAAGCCAGGCACAACCTATTGGTCAAAATGATATACAATTAGCACAATATTACTATTCCAACGGGGATTTTGAAAAGGCAACCCTATATTATGAAAAGTTATATACAAAAGACCCTTCCAAACAAATATTTCTTCGGTATACTGACTGCCTATTTCAGACAAAACAATTTAAATTAATCGAAAAATTATATAAACGACAAATCAATTCAAATAGGCAAGACCTTGACTACCAAGTTTCGTTTGGTCAATTTTATGAAGACATGGGAGAAGGAGAGAAAGCCAATGATATGTACGAAAATCTGGTAAAAAATCTGCCGCCTTCACCCACAAAAATTATAGAACTATATCGATTATTTCTGTCAAGAAAAAAAAATGATTTCGCCTTCGAGTGTTTAAAAAAAGGCAAAAAAATCACTTCATATGGTTATGAGCTCGAATTTTCTGAAATTCATTTGATAAGGGGCGAGAAAAAAGAAATGGTGAATTTGCTCGTAAGTTTTTTAAGTCAAAATCCAGATATGATCGACAATGTTCAACAGTTACTTTCTAGTAAACTAAATCTCGAAGATCAATACAGTACGGACTATTTACTCACCAAGGACATTCTCATTTCTTCTGTACAAAAGACAAGCTCTCCATTAATAATTTCCGAACTCGCAACCTGGTTGTTCGTTCAATCTAAGAATTTTTCCGCAGCTTATAATCAAGCCGTTGCCCTGGAGAAAAGACTCAATGGGAATGGGAATAGAATTTATGATTTGGCTGCAATATGCATGGAAAACAAAGCCTATGAAGCAGCACGGAAATGTTACACTTACTTGATGAATGAACCAAACTCAGAATATGTCATCGAGGCACAACGGGGCTTGCTGAGTGCTAGGTATTTAGAAATTACAACGAATAGAAATTATAATGAGCAGGAGATAACTGCCACAATTTTGGAGTATGAGCAAGCATTACAGCGTTTCGGAAAACAAGTAAAGACACACTCTATTATCATAGAGTTGTCTCACATATTAGCTTATTATGCAGCAAGGCCCTCTGAGGCTATAAAATTATTAAAAGAAGCTTTAACAATAGTGGGATCAACGGATATGCAAAAGGCACAAGTGAAAATGCAACTTGCTGACATTTATGTGTTAAGCGATGACATTTGGGAGGCCTCCTTACTCTACATGCAAGTTGACAAAGATTTTAAATTCGAGGCCATTGGAAATGAGGCAAAATATAAAAATGCTCGAATTTTTTATTTCGATGGTGAATTTAATTACGCCCAGGCGCAACTCGACGTGTTAAAAGAATCAACATCTAAATTGATAGCAAATGACGCCATTCAACTTTCTGTAAGCATTACTGATAATTTTGGATTGGACAGCAATTTTCAAGCAATGTTTTGGTTCGCAAAGTCTGAGCTTCTCATTGAGCAACATAAATATTCAGAAGCATTTCAATTAATGGATAGTATTCGCATTAATTTTCCTTATCACTCCTTGGCTGATGAAATAATGATGCGCAAAGGAAAAGCCATGGAAATGCAGGGAAAATGGATGGATGCCGTTGCCTATTATGAAGACATATTGAAATTTCACCCCAGAGATATTTTGGCTGATGACGCTCTTTTTCGTATCGGAGACATCAAAGAAAATATATTGTTAGAAAAAGAACAGGCGCTTGAAACATATAAGCGCTTGTTAATGGAGTATAAATCCAGTTTATTTAGCGCTGAGGCGAGAAAAAGATTTCGGGCACTTCGTGGCGATCAATTTTCTGAAGGAGATATCTAAGTTAGGGGGTTGTTATTTCGCGAGTAAAAGCGGAAATTCCTGTTACATCCATACCTGTTATTAGTAGGTGGATATCATGCGTTCCTTCATAAGTCACAACGGACTCTAAATTAGCCATGTGTCGCATTATAGAATATTCACTTGTAATACCCATTCCTCCATGAATTTGTCTTGCCTCACGTGCAATATTTAGAGCAATTTCGACATTATTTCTTTTTGCCATCGAAATTTGAGCAGAGCTTGCTTTTCCTTCATTTCGAAGTTGCCCTAGGCGAAAAGTTAGTAGTTGGGCTTTCGTTATTTCGGTTATCATCTCTGCCAATTTCTTTTGAATCAATTGAAAAGAACCAATCGGAACACCAAACTGTGTTCGTTCTTTGGAATAGCGTAGTGCTTGATCGTAACAATCCATAGCTGCACCTAGAGCGCCCCACGCGATACCAAAGCGTGCCGAATCTAAACAGCTTAATGGCCCACCTAGACCCGTTCTCCCGGGAAGTATATTACTCTTAGGAACTTTAACATCAACAAAAATAAGTTCCCCTGTTGCTGAAGCACGCAGGGAGAGTTTACCATGCATTTCAGGCGTGGAGAATCCTTCCATTCCTCTCTCAACGATTAATCCGTGAATTCTTCCAGTCTCATCCTTTGCCCAAACAACAGCAAT